>JAUZQP010000172.1 GCA_030950965.1 Mariprofundaceae bacterium | reverse complement strand
GTCTTCAGCTACCTTGTTTTACCACCGTACGGCTAGCAATCGTTAATCCCAGTTTAATTGCGTGGCATCGAATACGGGGCCATCAACGCAGATGCGGCGGTAATGGGTACCGTCGGCTTCATGCGTTTCTACCACACAACCAGCACAACCACCGATGGCACAGGCCATGTGCTCTTCTAAGGACACAAAGGTTTGCACGCCAAAACGTGCGCCGAGTTGAGCCACGGAGCGTAGCATCGGGTGGGGGCCGCAGGATAGGATAGTGACTTTATCGCGTTCTTCTGTGGGTAGGGCTTCCAGCCATAATGCGGCAAGATCGGCAACATAGCCTGAAAATGTACCAAATAACTCAGGGTTACCCGACGCTAAACGGCAGGGGATATCGCGAGATTCTAAAGATTGAATGGTCATCATGGCAGCGGCAGGAATGCCGGGCAGCAAGAAACGAGAGGCTGTTAATGCAAACGGAAAAGGTACTTCGGAACCAGCAAACACCATAGGGTGACCAGCCGCTTGCTGTAAACGGTCAGCGGCAAAAATCATCGGTGGAATCCCTACGCCGCCACCAATGCAGGCGTAACGGCGTGAAGTGTCGCTGATGTCAAACGGCACGCCAATCGGACCACAGACTGCCAAGATGTCACCGGCTTGCTTTTGCGCCAATAAACGTGTGCCTTCGCCGACCACTTTGAACAGCACATCAATCGTGCCTTGCTCGGGGTTGCTTAGCATAATGGAAATAGGGCGACGCAAACGCGCACCTTCAGCCACCTGCAGATGAACGAATTGCCCTGGCAAGGCATGGGCGGCAATGTCGGGCGCGTGCAAGCGCATCATGTATTGCTCGGCTGGGTGGGCAACGTTGATCTGCACCCGCGCTAGCTGTTCAAAAATAGTGGCCTGTCTGCTCATGCCTGCTCCTGCTCAAAAACGACTGTGCCAGCGGTCACCGTGTAACGTACTTGACCCTGCATGCTTTTGCCGTGCCACGGCGTATTGTGTGATTTGGAGCGCAGCTTGTTACGATCCAACACCCATTCGCCATCGGGATCAAAGATACATACATCGGCCACTGCACCTTGGCCAAGATCACCCGCAGGAAGGTTTAGCAAACGCGCAGGATTCACCGTCATTTTAGCAATCAACTCAGCCATGCTTAACACACCATCGCGCACCAACATCAACGATATGGGCAACATCGTTTCCAGCCCGACAATACCGAAGGCTGCACATTCCAAACCACAGCGTTTATCGTCCACATGGTGCGGTGCATGATCGGTGGCAATCACGCTGATGGTACCATCGCGCAACCCCTCAATCACAGCTTGACGATCTGCTTCGGTGCGTAGCGGCGGACTCATTTTGGCATCACTGCGGTAGCCCAGCACCTCCTCTTCGGTCAGTGCGAAATGATGCGGCGCGGCTTCGGTGGTAACTGCTAAACCTTCTGCCTGCGCAGCGCGCACCTGTGCCACAGCACCAGCGGTAGAGATATGGGCAACATGGTAAAGTCCGCCTGTTAAACGGGTGAGCATGACATCACGAGCAATAACGCAGTCCTCGCCCTCTGCGGGCATGCCTTGCACACCCAATTGAGTGGAAATCCACCCTTCGTTAATGGAGCCACCCTTGGTGAGTTGAAATTCCTCGGCGTGTTGAATAACCAAAAAGCCAAAGGTCGAAGCATATTCCAAGGCTTTGCGCATCACGCCTGCATGCCAAATCGGTTTGCCATCGTCAGAAAAAGCCACTGCGCCAGCACGGGACAGCTCGCGCATTTCGGTTAGTTCTGTGCCTTCGAGCTTGCGACTCACCGCACCAATGGGGTGAATATGGCACAAACCCACTTGAGCAGCGCGCATTTTCACCTGCATCACCACCGCAGCATGATCCAAACAAGGGCTGGTGTTTGGCATACAACACATACTGGTCACACCGCCAGCCACCGCTGCCAGCGAACCTGACTCGATGTCCTCTTTCCATTCCGCACCAGGTTCACGCAGATGAACATGCATATCAATCAATCCAGGGCAGACGATCAAACCGTGGGCATCAAGCTCGCGCTTAGCTTTGCCATCGAAGCTACCGATGCCTGCAATACATCCATCATGAATCCATACGTCTGCCACGTCATCTACACCATGAGCAGGATCAATGACACGGCCTTGACGAATCACCAGATCAATCTTCATCGTCATCTCCTTCTTCTACCGCTGCCACGGCGGCGACTGGCTTAGCATTGATGGCGTGGGTTAATACTGCCATACGCATCGACACACCATTTTCCACCTGATTGAGTACACGACTATTGAGTGAATCAGCAACGTCGGTGGCAATTTCCACGCCGCGATTCATCGGGCCTGGATGCATAATCAAGCAATGGTCGCCTGCCAACGCTTGCCGTGCCCGATGCAGACCGAAGGCTTCATGGTATTCGCGCACCGATGGAAAGCTGCAACTCGAAGCCAGTCGCTCGTTCTGAACACGCAGCATATAAATCATATCACTGCCTGGAATCGCTGCATCGAAATCGTGAAAGACTTCACAGCCATAACGCTCCACCTGTGCAGGCAATAGGGTTTTAGGGGCAACCAAACGGACGTGGTAGCCCATGATTTTTGCTGCCACTAAGTGTGACCTAGCAACGCGGGAGTGGGCAATATCGCCCACCATAGTCATCGTTTTGCCTGCTATGTCGCCCAAAGATTGCTGTATAGTCAGCAAGTCGGTCAATACTTGGGTGGGGTGTTCGTGCGCTCCATCGCCTGCATTGATGATAACGGTGTTGTCGAGGTATTCTGCCAAAAACTCGCATGTACCCGCCACAGAGTGACGAATCACCAGCGCGTGGGGCTGCATGGCTGCCAGCGTTTGCGCCGTGTCGAGCAGGGTCTCCCCTTTCTTGGTGGCACTGGTGGAAGCGGAAATATTGATGACATCAGCGGATAAACGCTTGCCTGCAATCTCAAAACTGGTGCGCGTGCGGGTGGAGTTCTCAAAAAACAGGTTAATGATGGTTTTGCCGCGCAGCGTGGGTGCTTTTTTGATGTTGCGGCGGTTGATGCTTGCCATCGATTCGCCCATCTCCAGCAGGTGGTAAATATCAGCGGCGGTTAAGTCAGCCATACCGAACAGATGTTTCATCGTGCGTGTTGGACAATCGACCACATCGTTTTGCCCTCCTCGTTTTTACTCATCGCTAAATCCACGCGATTATTTTCTGCGGCGGTATAACGCAAGCCCACGACATCAGGCTGAATGGGTAATTGTCGTCCGCCACGATCCAGCAGTACCGCCAGCGAAACCGAAGCTGGGCGACCGTAATCAAACAGCTCATCCAACGCAGCGCGAATGGTACGACCAGTGAATAACACATCATCGACCAGCCAAATATGGCGGTCATTAATATCAAATGACAATTCACTGCCATGCACCACAGGGTGTAACGGTGCACGATCTACATCATCGCGGTAAAAGCTGATGTCTAGGTCGCCGCGCATCACCGTACAACCTTGTTTGCGTAAACGCTTTTGTAAGGCATTGGCAACCTGCGAGCCGCCACGTTGAATGCCGACCAAGCAGACTGCTTCGCTGGCAATATCCCCTGCCATGCGACGCAAACTTTTTCGTATCTGTTTATTGTCGAATAAGAGTTCTGTATCAGCCATGCATCATCCCCTGCGTACGCAAACAATCTTCCAAAATCACGGCGGCAGCGGTTTGGTCAAGTCGTTCGCGCACCTTTTTTTCATTTAACCCCTGGGCGTACAACCGTTCTTTCGCCGTCCAGGTGGACAGCCGTTCATCTTGAAAGTAGACAGGAAGATCGCAAATCGCACTTAATTCTGCCGCTGCACTGCGGCAATCTGCGGCTTGCACACCTTCTGTACCATCCATGTTTTTCGGCAGCCCAATCACCAAACTGCGGCTGCCATACTCAGCCACCAAACGTAAGACCTGTTGTGGCCATTGCATATCGTTACGGTGCAAACAACGAACGCCGCGACAGGAGTAACCCAAACGATCTGCCACCGCAACACCGATGCGCTTCATACCAACGTCCAAAGCAAGGGAGGGAAGTTCTATCGTCATGATTAAAAATTCAACAGAATCTGGTCATCGGAAAAACCCAGTTTTTTTAATATTTCGGTACAGCCTTCAACCATTGCTGTCATCCCTGCGAGGCACACCACGGTGTTTTCTACCGAGGGCGCGAGGTCTTCCAAGGAGTGTTGCACATAACCAATAGGGCCCTCCCAGCCATCATGTTTATGCGTTAATGTGGTATGCACATCAATATCATGCTCCAGTAAATCCTTGGTTTCATCATCCAGCAAGCGATGAATTTGCGATAGAAAGCCCGCATGAATGGATACACTACCGAAATCATTGCGGTTGCGCACAATCGAACGCCATACGCTACGCAGCGGGGCAACACCTGTGCCTACTCCAACCAAAATAACATTCCTTCCTTGCAGACGCGCTATCTCAAAACCTTTGCCCATCGGGCCATCCACTTCAACTGTTTCATCAACATTCATGTGGCATAAATAATGGGCTAAACCTTTGGTTTCTTTAATGACCAAATCATAACCCTCTGTATCTTCAGGTGATGAGGCTATGGCAAAATATGCTGGCGCAGGTTTGCGCGTATGCGGTACACCAATACGTAAACACTGACCATGACCAAAACTATGCAAACTCTCCCCATCCAATGGAACAAGGGTTAATTGCATGACGGGCTGATCGCAATCAGGGGCAGTCAAAAGCCTCTTTGCTTTCAACTTCATGCGGAAAAGGGAAGAATGCTGCACGTGGTATCAACTCCATAATGGGGGTATCATCGAAAAACGCCTTGAAGCTGAATGATTGTAACTATTCAGAGCCACCCCTAAAACATCCGACTGCGGCGTTGAAAGTGCTCATTTACCAGAGCGTAAACTCCGCGCTTTCGCCTTGCGGGCGAATATTTTAGAGGAACTCTGAATAGTTACGAATGATTAGCTATCAAGGCGGCGAAGGATATAGCAGATCATGAGTGAAAACCAATCATCCGACCAGCAGCCATGTTTGGAGTTGCGTATTGCTGTTCATGCCATAGATGAAACAGCATTTACTGCCTTAACAGAACAATTCCAAGCCATGGGGCGTGGTGAAGAAAGCGATGTGCAAACATCCAAAAGTGTATATATCGCATGGTTCAACCTAGTGAGTGATACCACACAACGCGCACAAATCATCAGTATGGCCATGTTACTGGGGGTCAATGAAGCGGACATCAGTTTACAATTATTGGATGATAGTTGGGAAACAGCGTGGCAAAAAGATTGGCAGGCACAAGCCATTGGGCAACGTCTGTGCATTCGACCATCATTCTGCCCTACCCTGCCTGACCGTGATGTCGATATTGTACTCGAACCTGGCATGGCATTTGGCACAGGAACGCACCCCACCACGCGCTTATGCCTAGAAGCCATGGAACAATATTGCCAACCCTCCCCTCCCAACAGCGTATTAGACATGGGGGCAGGTTCTGGTTTATTAGCGATTGCAGCGATAAAACTGGGGGCGCAAGGCGTATTAGCCATTGATTATGATGCCGATTCGGTTGCCGCGTGCCACAGTAACGCGCTGATAAATCACGTCACACTGGCGGCTGAACTCGGCGACACACCGCCAGTGCAAACCTTTGAATTGGTGGTGGCTAATATTTTAGCAGGACCGTTGTTGAATATGGCAAAAGGTCTGGCTGCTTGCACTGAAAAAACGCTGATTCTCTCTGGCTTATTAGTGGCACAACAAACCAGCATCTGCGAAGCCTACCAAGCACATGGTCTGCATTTAATTCAGCAATGGCAACAATCGGGGCAAGGTGATGATTGGATCGCCTTGGCCTTTGAACGCACAACAACGATTGCGGACTAGCTTCGCGTTTAAGGCGGACGGTTTTGTAGGTCTGATAAGACTGCGCTTATCAGACCTACGTTGTAGCAGCTATATTGTCCGTTGTAGCCATCAACCTTTTAAAAGGGAAGCTCCGATGGACAAGCGGTTATAAAAAGAGACAATCCGCCTATGACAGCACAAATTCTTGATGGCAAGGCTCTTTCTCAACGTCTGCGACGTGAAATGGCTGACACCGTAACACAGTTAAGCGCGACCTATGGGCGCGCCCCAGGCTTGGCCGTAATTTTGGTGGGTGAAGACCCTGCCTCGCAGATTTACGTCAACAATAAAAAATCCGCCTGCGCTCAAGTCGGCATCGCCTCGTTTTCCCACACCTTGCCCTCCGACACATCGCAAGAGCACGTGCTGGGGTTGATTGGTGAAATGAACCATGACCCGCGTATCGACGGCATCTTAGTACAACTTCCTGTGCCTCAACAGATCAACCCTGAGCGCATCATCGAAGCGATTACACCGAGCAAAGACGTGGATGGCTTCCACCCTTACAACCTTGGTTGCTTGACCGCACGCAAACCCGCCCTGCGTTCGTGTACACCTTATGGCTGCATGCGTTTGTTGGAAGAAACAGGCATTGATTTACATGGCAAAGAAGCCGTGGTGGTCGGAGCCTCTAATATTGTCGGTCGCCCGATGGCGATGGAATTATTACTCGCAGGCAGCACCGTCACGGTATGTCACCGCTTCACCGAGGACTTAGCCGCTCATGTTGCGCGAGCTGATATTGTGATTGCAGCAGCAGGCAAGCAGGACTTGGTGCGTGGCGAGTGGATCAAGCCCGGCGCGATAGTCATTGATGTGGGCATTCATCGTCTGGAAGATGGTAGTTTGACGGGGGATGTGGATTTTGCCATCGCTTCGCAACGTGCCGCATGGATTACCCCGGTGCCAGGTGGTGTCGGCCCCATGACGATTTGTATGTTGTTGGCAAACACGGTTCAGTCATATCAGACCGCGCATCTAGCCCACAACACAGAGCTGTAAGGTTTTAAGTATGGATAATACAGCGCAAATCATGTGGGGCGTGTTGTTCTCAGGCATAGGTGTCTCTTATTTTATCTATGGTAGAAAGCAACGCTCCGTTGTGCCATTATGTTGTGGTATTGGCTTGTCCGTCTTCCCTTTTGTCGTAACCAACACCTACCTCATGGTAGCGGTTGGCTCAATACTGGTTGCATTGCCCTATTTTTTACGGGGACGGTTTAATCGTTAGGGTTACGGAGGAGATAAATCAGGCATCCTTCATGTCTTGGTTTACACTTTACTTCACTTGCCCCTTGTTCCCACGCTCCTGCGCGGTAATGCATACACAGTGGCGGAATAATAGACTGGTATGAATTCCCACGCAGAGCATGGGAACCAGAAGAATCAATAGACAAAAATAGCAAATATTCATCCAGATTAAGGAATATCGACGACATAAAATGTCATAATGAGCATTGCTGATAGCTTGATGTTAGCTTGCTTAACATGGTCGTGTGACCTAAGGAACGTGCATGAATTAGTCACAGTGCGGCCGGGCAAGGTCGTTTATTCTGGTGGGTGAAAATCCCACTCCGGTAAGGATTAGCCATCCGCCGGGAAGTGAACCTTGGGTCGGCGGAAGTAATTCCAA
>JAUZQP010000171.1 GCA_030950965.1 Mariprofundaceae bacterium | reverse complement strand
GTCGCAGTATCAGGGATGATGCGGGTTAAACGCTCTTGAATCCACACCGTACCATCATAATAATGAGGGTTAGCAGTCAGTAAAATACTCTGCTGGGAATCCCAGTGCTTCAAGGTGTAAGGACCACTGGTTGCCTGCGGCTGGCGAGATAGGGTGGTGTTCATAATATCCACGTCACGGAAGATATGCGCGGGTAAAATGGCCAAACCAGCCCAGCTGGAAAGGGCGGGTGAAAAAGGTTCGCTGTAGTGTACAATAAAGGTATAGGGATCAGGGGTTTCGCTACCATTGACCAACATATAATCTGATTTGAATGCACTTTGTGTGTATTTATCCTGAATCAACTGTAGTGTAAATTGACAATCAGCACTGGTTAATGCTACACCATCTGTCCAGCGTAAGTCTTGGCGCAGATGGAACGTGATGGATAATTGATCGTCAGTGACGGTCCAACGTTCTGCCAACTCACCCGTTAAAGCTAAATCCTTATCGTATTTGAGTAACGATAAGTATAAACGCCCCGCGACATCTTGGCTGGCTGAATCGCCTGCAATCATGGGAATTAAATTTGATGCATCACCAATGCTTGCGCTGACTAAGCGGTCACCCTTTGATGGCAAAGTAGAAGCTGCTGTCGAGGGGGGGCTGCTTGCCTCAGGAGTCGCTTGCTGTTGCACCTCGTCGCTACTGCAAGCAGCTAGCCCTGTTAAGGCCAAGCCCAACAAACATCGTAGCATCATGGAAAAAACTGTGGTCATCTCACCCCTCTCACTCGCATAATTAAAAGCTCCAAAAACTATCACTTTTGATCTTTCATGGGTACAAACAATGATTCCACTTGATTTTCACGCGCCGCACTTTACCTTACATCACGATTTCAATGATGGCAGTGGCTCATTTTTGGAAATCAGCGAACGCCCATACGGAGGCGGCAGCGAACATCACAGATGTGATCTGCCCAACCATCCATGCAAGGATTACTGAATAGCCCATGCTAGAGAAACACAGGCAACATCTGATCGCACAAGGCATTGTTACAGCAGAACAATTAAGCGATGCTATGGCAAATTCGGAAACAAAAAAGCAAGGTTTACTCTACTCTTTACTGATGACCGAAGGGGTCAATGGTGATAAACTCATGCAGGCGTTGGCGGGTTTGTATAAAGCTCCGTTCCTTGATATTAGCCACTTCCAACCGTCAGAAAAGCTACTGGCTAAATGTCCTGAATCCCTATGTAATGACTTTGGGTTTGTCCCTGTCGATGAAAAAAATGGTGAGTTGATTATTGCCACCGGCAACCCTATGGACTTTCAGGCATTGGATGCCTTACAGTTTAAGTTGGGTGAACGGGTGCGCGCTATCTTTGCTCGCCCTGATGTTATTCGTAAAAAAATCCGTGACTTTTACCAAGGTGATGCCGCATTAGAAGATGCCATGACAGGGTTTGGTGGCGATGAGCTTGGTGTCGAGGACGATGACGAAGAAAAAGAGGATACCGATCTAGCCGCTGTTAGAAAAGGTGTCGATGAGTCCCCTATCATCAAGTTGGTGAATGGTATTTTTGTGCAAGCTATGAAGATGGGAAGTTCCGATATTCACATTGAAGCGGGTGATCGAACCAGTTTGGTGCGTATGCGCGTCGATGGTCGTTTGCGTAAAACGATTCAATACCCTACCAAAATTCATCACATTGCCATCTCGCGTATTAAAATCATGTCCAAGTTGGATATATCTAACACGCGTACGCCGCAAGATGGTCGTTTGAAAATTAAATTATGGGGCAAGAGCATCGATGTTCGCGTCTCCACTTTGCCAGCGTTGTTTGGTGAAAAATGCGTGATGCGTATCCTCGATAAAAGCGGGCTATCGCTTGATTTGGATCTACTGGGTTTTGAGCCGCGCGGCGATCAACGCATTCGTGAATGTATTGCGCGCCCTAACGGTGCTGTGCTCGTTACAGGGCCTACAGGTAGTGGTAAAACCACGACGTTGTATTCGTTCCTTAACCATATCAATGACTCAGAAACTAATATTGTGACCGTTGAAGACCCTGTTGAGTTTCAGCTCAAGGGTGTCAACCAGGTGCAGGTGAATGTCAAGGCAGGCTTGACATTCTCCGCTGCTTTACGCTCTATTTTGCGCCAGGATCCCGATGTGGTGATGCTGGGTGAAATTCGTGATGAAGAGACTGCCGAGATTGCTATGCATGCGGCGCAAACGGGTCATTTGGTGCTCTCTACGTTGCATACCAATGACGCGCCCTCCACCGTGTCGCGTTTGGTGGAGATGGGCATCCCCCCCGCTGTTGCTGCATCGTCGATCAATATGATCGTAGCGCAACGATTGGCACGCCGTTTATGTAAACATTGCAAAAAGAAAGAGGTCGTTCCACCAGGTATTGCCGAGCGTTTTGGCTTCCCTGATGGTTTTGAGCTCTATGTGCCTGTCGGCTGTAAAGAGTGTATGAATATCGGCTATAAAGGCCGCCTTGGTGTCCATGAGATACTCTATATAACAGGGCGGCTTAGCGAAATGATTGGGCGTCAAGCGAGTGACCGTGATCTCGGTCATGCCGCCCGTGAAGATCATATGTTCGCGCTGTTTGAAGATGGTTTAGACAAAGCTTTGCAGGGCATTACCAGTATGGATGAAGTGCTGCGTAACTCCTTACCACTGGAGGACTTCAAACTTACGGACAGGCTTAATGCAGAAGGGCGTTTGATGTCCTTGGGCGATGAAATGCACGTTGCAGCCAGTGCCGTGAGTAGTAAAAAAACCGACTCTGATCAAAAGACGATTTTGGTCGTGGATGACTCTAAAAGCATCCGTAACCTCGTGAAATTTGTTTTGCAATCTGAAGGTTATGATGTGATTGAAGCCGAAGATGGGCAACAGGGTTGGGATACAACCCAGCGCATGGGATCGGGCATTGATCTGGTGCTGACCGATTATGAGATGCCCAATATGACAGGCCCTGAGTTGGTAACAAAAATCCGTGAGCAAGAATGCTACAATGGCATTGCTGTGGTGATGCTAACATCTAGGCGCGATGAGGATGACGAAGTGCTTGGTCTAGAATCAGGTGCGGATGATTATATATTCAAACCCTTGGAGCCCATGAAGCTACAAGCCCGTGTGCGTAAAATGCTGAAGATGTATGATCGTATTTTGAATGCTGGATGATGGAAGTACACAACATGAATGAACAAACAACACCAAGCCCTGCGCAACGCGATGAGGATGCTGCTGCTCATGCAGCCATGCAACAAGCTGTATTGGAACAAGTGGATTATGAAGAAATAATGCTGATTCATATTGGCGAACACCGTTATTTACTGCGTGTGAAAGAGGCCGAAGAGGTGGTGAAGTATCAGAACTTAACGGCTGTTCCTATGGCTCCTAATCACTTGCTTGGCGTGTGTAACGTCCATGGTCTGGTTGTCTGTATTGTCGACCCTGTCAAAGTATTGAACCTTAAGGGAGCGATGCAGCCGAGAGGGGGGGAAACCCGCTTTGTACTCTATAAACACCCACGTATGAAAGTGGGGTTGTGGGTTGATGATGTGAGTAAGGTTTATCAAGTGCGTGAAGATATGATTCCCGTTACTGATGGGCATCACAATATTCGCGGCACTGTGAAAATTGACGACGATGAGTACCCTCTGTTGGATTTAAATGTTTTATTCCAGTAGTAACAGAGAGGATAGTGAAGCCTGTGGCAGCCAACCCTTTACCTAGAGATAACGGCTGGTTATGATGCTGCATTCTGCTAGTGTCCTTGGACTTGCGTGCGTGATGGCGTGAACCCCCATGGTTTTGAACGAGCTTCATGGTCAGCAGTAGTGGGGAGAGGTGTAACCTGAGGGCGTGTTTAGGCAGGGCTTCGGAGGTTATGCGCTTATGGCATACTTATAGCTTCGGTTATACATGTTTTATACGAAGTCGTGTGATAAGTTCATAGCTGTCAGTCTCTGTTTTAGAGCGGGGTAGGGTTAAGAAATGTTGAAATATTATGGCAAACAAAACATAGCTGGAACTCGCATACCAGGGCGATACGAAACTGCGTACATCTTTGATTTGACATTGGAGTGCATATTATGGCGAAGACAGTAGATAAAAAAATTAAAGCTAAGGTGGTTGGTTTACGACATCTAGCGCGAACTAACATTCTTATTTCTATCGGATTGTTT
>JAUZQP010000170.1 GCA_030950965.1 Mariprofundaceae bacterium | reverse complement strand
GGGTGCGCTTGCGCACCACACGGCGGTACAACTCCATGCAGAGGTGTGATAAATGAACAAGTGTATGGAGTTCTACAACGCCATTTTGTGCGCAAGCGCACCCTACCCTTGAGTTCAAATCCTTGCCATCACACCCAGCTCAACACGTTGCTGTTAAAGGATGTACCGTCTTAAAAGGGAAGCCCAAAGGTTCTACGCAATCATCACGACGATTCATGAATAATTCAGGCTAGAAAGAAACTGCGTTATTTGCTCATACTGCCTCGCCGTTGTACCCAATGGATGATTTCTTGGAGTCGATTGAGTACAACGGTTTAGCAGAATGATCACTGCGATTTATGAATTGTAATGCGCATGATCAAGACGCGAGCTTTATGCCTGCTTTTTAAAGCAGTGTACCCAGACCAAATCATCTTCATTCCACGTCATGTTTTTGTGCATGCGTAAAATCAAATCTTTGTACATGGCGAGCGAAGGATAACCTTCAGCTTGCGCGTCCTGATCCGTCATGTCGCCTAAGCGTTGACGTTTTAAGTCGGTGACAACAAACGTTACACCTTCGAGTTCAAACGTCTCGTTAGGGTAAGCATATACACCGTCGCGGCGTTGCTCTGTTTTGCGTTCTGCTAATGTTGCTTCAACCAACTTGGGGTGGCTTACTAAGCGTGAGATGTCACACGTTTTTTCGGGGAATGTGGGCATGATAGAACCTTGTGTAAAGAGTATGGGTGGGGCTTGCTTATAGCGCCCCGAGAAATATTTCTTTGGTTGTCACCAATGCTACAATATAGAGCAAAGTGAATAATGCAATACAGATTGCCCCACGTTGGTGTCGATGTGACAGCAATGGTGAAAAACAAAAATATCCTGCCGCAATATACACCATCACAGCTAATAATTTAATAGCGAACCACATATCTAGCCAGGGTGCGATGTTAAACAAGAGTGCCAAAGCTATGCCGCTCAATAAAACAGCTGTATCAATCACATCAGGTAAACCACGTTTTAACCACCAGTAAGGAATGGTCGCACCTTGCCATGCGTAAAATGCCCGCCAAAGAAACAGCATAACAAGCACGCAGACCAAGCTAATGTGCAGGGGTAAAAGCCACGATGCCACAGTGATCAACACATTGTTATGTGCTGGGTGATAGGCGACCATGAATCAGGCCATGGTGCTTGTACCTCTACGGCGTGTTTACGGTAGGGGTGCGTGAAGCGTAAGCGCCATGCATGCAGGGCTAGGCCACGTCCGCCGTGTTGGCGGTAGCGTTTGAGTGCGTCGCTACTGGCATACTTGGGGTCGCCTAAAATGGCATGACCTTCTTGCTGCATGTGTACACGCAGTTGATGGGTGCGTCCGCTGTGTGGTTGCAGCGCGACCAAGGCGATGGGGATGTCGTACCAGGTGGCGCGCAACACGGTGTGGAAGTCGGTGGTCGAGCGTTTGCCATCTTCATTGTCGATGACCATGCGCTCACCACCGTGCAAGCGTCCTTTGCTTAAACCCGATGCGATATGACCTGCTGCAGGGAAGGGGTGCCCTTCCACCCAAGCAAAATATGTTTTTTTTGCTTGGTGTAGGCGGAACTGCTCGGTGATGTCTCGCAGGGCAGGCAGTTGCCGTGCTAGCAGCAGGCAGCCGCTGGTGTCGCGATCCAAACGATGGGCAAGACGCAGGTCATCGGATTGATAATGCGCTTTGAGTTGCTCAATCAAGCCATCTTGATGTCCGCTGCCGCCATGCACTACCGTGCCAGCAGGTTTGTTGAGAATAAGTAAACCTTCATCCTCTAAAAGAATATCAGGCATGTGTAGTAGTGGGCGCGCTGTTGGTGGTTTGTCTTCACCGTTATGACGTAGCGAAGCGGGGATGAAAATGCGATCTTCACAGGCAACACGATCCTGCGCTTTGCTGCGCTTTCCATTGATTCGGATATTACCTTTTCGGATTAAACGCATAATGAGCGGACGATGCTCTTGTCCGCAGTGCCGCAAGAGTACCCGATCTAAACGCCCTCCATCTTCGTTTTTATCAATAAAAATATATGCTTGGCTGTCATGCGTGTTTGCCAATACGTCTCCCTTGCGGTAGTCTGCCGATGTTTTGTCAGTAAGTGATATACGGTGCGAACTCTGCGGCAGGAACGTTCAATTTGCCAGTGTGCTTGTTGTTTGAAGTCGCCAAGAACGTGGTTTGCCCTGTATCATTAAGTAAGGTTTTGCCCACAGTACTTGGGTAACGCGCAATAAATAATTTACCAAACTCGCTTGTCTTTTTACTCAGCATCGGCGTTGCAAAAAAGCTTACATAGCGAGCCATGCTTCGCTTTTTGCGCCTTGATACTGAACAAACATTCTGCGCGATTCTGGTAGATTATTTATTACGCGTTACCTTGACTGTACTGATGACCTTGCGTTAATACGTAAGAATGAAAAAAAGGATGGCTGAGGCCTCCCATGACAGCTCCATCACTTCTCTGTCCAGAATGTTGGTGTTGAGCTGAATTTAATAGCCGTTTGCGGTAGCGGGCGGAACACGACTGTGGTCTTGAATATTTTTTTACATGCGCGGTAACGTACTTGCAAGGTAAGTAACGTGATGGCGCATGCGTAGTTTGCTTTCTTGGGTGGTGATTGAATGGTTCACCATGAAGAGGGCTAAGGTTTTTTTGGTGTCTGTATTGTGCTTACACTTAAAGGTGCCTCTGAAAAAAGCGGCGAAGTCACGATTTATACTCATATCGTGTGTTTTTCTTGCTGGATAAGATCGCAAGAGAACACAAGCTCGCTGCTGATTTTAAAACTCAATCAATACGACTTGTAACCAGTGCCGTATGGAATGACTCCTGCTTGGCTGCTGTCTTACTCACATCGTTGATGTCGAATACCGCAAATGGCACATTTAGGAATGTGCTATGAAAAAAATGATGCTGATCAACGCATCGCATGAGGAAGAAAGTCGAGTCGCGCTGGTGGTGGATAACTACCTGCAAGAGCTGGATATCGAATCTGCACAAAAAGCCCTAACCAAAGGGAATATCTACAAGGCTACCATCACCAAGGTGGAGCCGAGTTTGCAAGCTGCTTTTGTAGAGTATGGTGCGGCGCGCCAAGCTTTTTTGTCGCTGAATGAAATTCATCCTGATTATTGGAAGGAGGGGGTGGATAAGTCATCCGATCCGCGTAAAATAAGCATTCAGAATGTGGTGGAAAGTCGCCAAACCTTGCTGATTCAGGTGGTGAAGGAAGAGCGTGGTAATAAGGGCGCAGCAGTAACGACATTTTTGTCACTGGCTGGTCGCTATTTGGTGCTCATGCCCAATACTGATAGGGGGGGGATTTCACGCAAGCTCTCCGATAGCGAACGAAAAGCGATCAAAGACATTATCGTGCAGTTGGATGTGCCTGAAAAAACGGGTGTCATTGTGCGTACTGCTGGACGCGACCAGCCATTGGAAGCCTTGCAGTGGGACTTTCAATACTTGCAGCGCATCTGGGAAGAAATCCGCATCAAAGGTGAATCTGCCCCATCACCAGCACTGATCTACCTTGAGGGTGACATTGCTACCCGTGCTATTCGCGATCACTTCACCGATGATATTGATGAAATATGGGTCGATGATCTTGAGTTGTTTAATCGCACCAAAAACTTTGTCCATGCGGTGTTGCCAGGTAAAGAACAGTTGGTGAAGCATTACCGCAATAATAAGTCCATGTTCCGCCACTTTAATATCGAATCCCAGTGTGAAGATATTCACGAGCGAGAAATTCGTTTGCCTTCGGGTGGTTCGATTGTGTTTGACCCCACCGAAGCATTAACGGCGATTGATATTAACTCATCACGCGCCACGGGCGGCAAGAATATTGATGAAACAGCTTTAGCAACCAATTTGGAAGCAGCAGCAGAGATCGCACGTCAATTACGCATTCGTGATATTGGTGGTTTGGTGGTTATCGACTTTATCGATATGGCGAACCGCAAACATGCACAAGAAGTTGAAACTGTTTTGCGGGATGCGACCAAACCTGACAAGGCACGTATTCAAATCACCCGTATTTCACGCTTTGGTTTGTTGGAAATGTCTCGTCAACGATTGCACCCTTCAGTGCGTGAATCAACGACTGAAGTATGCCCACGTTGCCGAGGTAAGGGTATGGTGCGGACGACGGAATCCATGGCATTGCAAATGTTGACGCGCATGGAAGATTGGGCGGAATCGGGCAAAAAGCCCACGTTAATTATTCAAGTCCCATCTGATACGGGCGAATATTTAATGAACCGTAAACGCGATAATATTGCTCAAATTGAAGCATCCTATGGTATTCAAATTACTTTACAGATTCGCCCTGAGTTGGATATTCCGCATTACCGTGTGGAACGGCAGTGGCATGATCAACAGCAGTTGCGTACCGAAGTTTTGGAAGATACGCTGAGGAGCAAGCGACCCACGCGACCCACACGCAAGCTTAAACCCATGAAGCCTGTGGTTGGTATTCCTAAAATTCAGCATCCACCTGTAAAAGCGGTGAAGGCGGTGGTGGAAAAAGAGGAAAAGAAAGGCTTTGTTGGGCGTATTTTGGGTATTCTTTTTGGTGCGAACAGGGAAAAGATAGAGCAAGAAGCAGTGACGGGTAGGGTGGCGGAGAAAGCGACGAATAGCGTTGTGGATAAGGTGGCGGAGAAAACGACGAATAGCGTTGCAAATAAGGTGGCGGAGAAAGCGACGACTGAAGTGACCGAAGAGCTAACGGATCCACGCGAAGAGTCTGAAAACCGTAATCGCAACCGTAATCGCAACCGTAATCGTAATCGTAACCGCAACCGTAACCGTAAATCAGATGTGGCAACACAAGAGGGGGCGGCTACCGATAATGCACAAGTATCTCCGCCAGCTTCTATTGAGAAGAAGGCTGAAGCTGAGCAAAAGCCTGAGTCCGATGGTGAGCCTGAGAAAAAGGCTGAGGGTGCAAAACGTCGTCGTCCTAAACGGCGCAAGCCTAAGCCAGCCGTGACTGTTGGAGCTGAAGGTGAAGTTGAAGTAGCATCAGAAAAAAATGATGCCCCCATAGTTGAAGTAAGCAACGATGGGGGAGCAGATACAGCGGTCGTGCAAGGTGATGGTGAGCAACCTAAGCGCCGCCGCCGCCGCCGCCGTCCTACGAATGCCACCACTCAACTGGGCGACCAAGGTGTTGATGGTGGTAATCAGGCTGCTGATCATGATAATCAGGCGCAACAGAATAAACCTGAGAAAAGTAAATCAGAAAAAGCTACTGCGCCACGTAATGATGTTAAAGCAGACAAGTCTGAGCCTAAGCAAGCGCGTCCTGCACCTGCAAAAGCAGAACCTCAGGCTGTTCCTGCAAAAGCAGAGCTTCAGGCTGCACCGCAAGAAGGTGAGACAGCCTCCTAGGACGCTGTCCGACAATAGAAGAACCTACTGAGGAACCCCCATTTCGGCCATGATTTCCGTCTGTTTTCGTTAAATAGCCCTGCTATTCGCCTCAAACAGCCCTGCTATTCGCCTCAAACAGCCGAAAATCATGACTCAAAATGGGAATTCCTCGCTACGGTCTCTATTCTCGGACAGCCTCCTAGGCGCACGATTGAGCTTGCAGGCGCATCAGCACCGATCCGAACATTGGGTTGTGGTTTCGGGAACGGCGACGGTAACACGTGGCGATAAAGTTGATGTGGTGTAATCATTCACACCCCATCTGTTTTTTCACCATCAAGGCGAAAGCGCGCAGTTTACGCTTGGGTAAATGAGCACTTTCAACGCAGAGGGCGGAAAAATCAGTGGGGGGTATGTAAGCGTTAATGGGCTTCCCTTTTAAGATGGACATCCTTAACAGCAACGTGTTGAATGGGGTGTGATGGCAAGGATTTGAACTCAAGGGTAGTAATCATTCACACCCCCCACTGATTTTTCCGCCCTCTGCGTTGAAAGTGCTCATTTACCCAAGCGTAAACTGCGCGCTTTCGCCTTGATGGCGAAAAAACAGAGGGGGTGTGAATGATTACGTGAAACTTGCTCCATACA
>JAUZQP010000017.1 GCA_030950965.1 Mariprofundaceae bacterium | reverse complement strand
GGTTTTGGCGATGTTATTTTTAATAGATCACGATATTCTAGAATGGTACGGTTACTCACTTGCTTTATGCTGAATTTACTAAGTTTTGGCGAAGGTATTGGACCATGGCAATGGTTTGAATGGTTTGAATGGGGTTATGTTGGGTTTCGCTTCGCTCTACCCAACCTACGCTTCACTGTTCTTATGGCATTGCTCATGTAATGATTCAGGATCAATATCAAACCGTATCCTGCCTAAATCCCCAGGTAAATACGACATGGAAAAATATAACTTCCTTCATTATCAGTTATTTATATTTTTTTAAAATAAACTTACCCTAGGATTTAGGCAGCATACCTTTATTCGCTTCTGCTGCTTCGGTGGCTTCTTGTTGCAATTTACCTTCATAGACAGCGCGGAAATTTACAGGCTCCATCAAGAATGGCATAAAGCCACCATCCACTGTGGCTTGGCTAATAATTTGGCGAGTATAAGGGAATATAATGGTAGGGCATTCCACTGCCAAAACCACCGTAACATGTTCTTCGGGAATGTTGCGCAGTACAAAAATGCCAGCATGCTCCACTTCAATTTCGAATACATTTTTATCACAACCTTTATCGTGTGCGACAATATTGATTTTTAATGATACTTCCCAATGCTCATCATCCACGCGCTGATTGTTCAGGGCAAGGCTAAACTCAATGTTGAGTTGATTTTGTGATTCAACAAAAATTTGTGGCGCATTGGGGTTTTCAAACGAAATATCTTTCACATACAATTTTTGCAGTTGAAAGATAGGGCTGTTCTCTTCAGCAATGGGTGTTTCTTCGTTAGACATAATCATCCTTTTTTGTACGGTGCATAGCCGTGAATATGGGCGAATCGTAGCAGACAGCTACAGGTTGAGCTACCCTGCCATCAACGCTCAAAACCATCCCAGCAAGTGTTTAAATATGGCAGCTAACCTGAATGATTCAGGATAGCTGCGCAAAATATTTGAGTAGGGTATTGATCACCCCCTTTAACCATGATGTTCGTGTTTAAAACAGCTTGGGCTTGCTGACTAACTGATGCATCAAATGGAAAACTAACATTTTGTCGATTTTGTCTCGCTTTCCAGTACGAAAATCCTTGATCTAAACGGATACGCAACGATTTTCCCGATGCAAAAGAAAGGGTCAGTGTTCGATTATGTGGCGCATTTTGGCGAGTGCGATTGTCGATGTTTCCCAGCATATTCATGCTAGAGAGTGCTTGCTTAATAATCTCATCGCGTTGTGTTAAATCACGCCAGTCATGCCAAATATTGCGCGTATAACCTCCTCTATAATCGTTCTTGTCATTAGTAGTAACAACAGTTACAGGGATAGGGTCACCCTCTGACTGCAAGCAGTGGCAAACACGCAACAACAAGGCAACAGCTAATGGGTTGAATAAATAGCGATCCTGATAATGAACCTCTGTCACGACATCAGAACCCTTGAGTATGTCATGGGATGCAGCGTGTTGTGCTATAATCGTTTCTAAAAAACGGCTGCCAAATTGTTGCAACTCACCATCTACATCATGTTGGATACTTATTTCTTTATCGCCTTTGTCTTCAACAGGTGGGTGTAATTCGGCGGCACAGTGTTGTATGAAAGGTGATACACAAGGGGATATCGTATCCGCCGTGATCAAAGGGGAAGCAACCGCCCATGTTTCATTGGCAAGTAAGGCATCTCTACTATCAACAGCCCATGCTTGAGCCGTATCACCATAACGCGCTTCTGCCAGCAAAAATCCAGAACCAACTGTTTGAACGTTCGGCACTTCACATACCTGAATCTGAGGATGTTCTGCCATTGCTGCTAATATATAACGATCTTCTCTAGTGATGTCGCATATTGGGTTGGCGAGCACAATGTCAACGGAGCACTTACGCCCCGCCAAATCGTAAGCAACCATACGTAACGGGGAAATGGCGAGGTCTGAACTATCTCCAACGATAGTAAACAAAGAAACCTTTTGTATCGCCGTATGTTGGCGAAGTGCTGCCAGCAATGCTTCTTGTAATGATGTTGCAATATCCACGCGTGAATGAGCTTGGCCAAAAAAGTGCCATTGACTGGGCAAACGAAGTTGGTTCAACCATTCTGGGGTGATGTATGCCATAGCTTTTTTACGATCTAACCGTTCAGCATCAAAACGTTGATCAAAATCCAACACACACTGAGGGCATGCACTATCGCATTTGGCGGAACAATTCAATTGCTTGCGTGCCCTGTTTAATAACTCGGCAATATTCCTGCCTGCTTGACCAACATAACCAGCAGCAAAACGATCATACAATATGATACTTTGACACTTCATACCGTCATGTTGTCGCACTGGCTTGTTGCTGCAACCAATCTCAGTGCTTTGAATACCAATAAAGTCTGCCAAGACATCGCGCAGGGCAACAGCAAGTGTTCGCGCCACTGTTTCATCATTCAACCACTCGCTGTTAAGATCGCGCAGTTGCAGTTCAAATACGTGCGTTTCCTGCTCGTGACCTAAAGCAAGGTCGGGCATAATTTTCCATGATTCACTACTTCCAGAGCATATACCATCTATCTTACGAGATCCCCGCAAACGAAAATGTTGTTCCTTTAACTTTGGTGGAATATCGCCTTGCTTCTGCATCGGCTCAGCTCGACCACAAGCAAGACAAATAGCATAACCCAAGCCATGTTGACCTTTGGATTGTATATACATGTGCCCTTGCTCTGAATAGCGGAAGTGTCCCAATTCAGGGTTATCCAAAGGCGACCAACTCCCTTTAGAGGAAATATAAGCTGGTTCCACTGGAATAAAACTTTGCTGACTTAAATCGTTATTGGGATCGACATAAAAGTCCGTGGAAAACCCTGCTGGCACAATAAATCGTTGTTGCTTTTTAATGGATTTACCACATTCAGGGCACTTTTTGCATTGATCTAACAAAGATTCAGAGCCACTGCCTCCACAATGAGCACAGCGCCAAGCAAAACGAATTGCCTGTGTTTCTCGTACCTCCTGTTCATTGGCAGGAATATGCCAATTCAAGGTAATACCCGCAGAACGATAAATCAGGCCATCCATAACCACTTGCGACCCTGGAGCATATTCACGCAAAGCTAAAGCGCGATCACGACTTGCCATTTCACGTCGTCTTGAACGGTTGTCTTCACGCCCCTGGGTAAACTGGCTTCTTTTCGCGTTCATCTGTGAGGCAGTCATGTTATCAAAAGACACAATATTAGTAGGAAAACCGTAACCGGGGAGGAATCCGCGTGTTGCCAATTCGCGTAATAAATATTCTTCACTGGCACGCTGTTTTTGGCGGCTTAGCGCAATACAGGCGACATCATTGCTTCCACTGATTTTACACATACTTTCTTCTTGCTCACACAAGCTGTGCCATTCTTGAATCCATGCTTCCTCAATGTTGGCTAATTTATCAGCTAATAGTTGCAAACATTGCTTAAGCGTAATGCCCGCCAATACACTGCGATGCGTTAATTGCTGTAATGCATCGACAATCTCCTTGTTTTTAGTTTCGTCAAACCCTTCACACCATGTAATCAGTTTGTTTGCAGGTGTGGATTTACTTTTACCTACAAGCGAAGTGAAAAACCAACCACACGTTAAGGTAGTTGATTCGCTCGCAACATTCGCTAAAAAACGATTAAGCACATAAGCATGAATATGCCGCTGTACAATATTCGCACTGTCCAACGATACATGGGGAGCTTGCAGCACAGTATCAAAAGCCCAACGTGAGTTAGCAAAAACAGTTTGATCGTGAGGATTAGATTTGCACAAGGTCATGGTAGTTGAACGTGCTTCGTTTCGCCGCCCTGCTCGCCCTGCACGTTGCAAGTAGTTAGAAGGATGCGGTGGCACATTGTTCATGGCAACCAAACTAATACCACCAATATCAATCCCCATCTCCATAGTCGTGGAACACGACAACATATTGAGTGCACCTTGTTTAAACTGCTTTTCGTAACGTTCCAGACGTTTAGAGTCTTGCTGTGCTGAATGTTCAGCAGCAGTGAAGTAGGGTGCAAGTTCAATCACCCGGTCATTTAAACCAATCCAGTGTCCATCCTTGCGCAAGCTTTCGACCCCTGATTGTTCACTTAACCACTGCCGCGCCCGTGCAATACGCGCTATTTCATCTGTGGTATCTCCTCCAAAAGCTTGGTCGTAGAAAGGAATATCAATTTTTTCACAACTATAATATGAGCGATCAAGATCAGTGCTTTGGGTTGCATAGGGCGTGATACCATCCAGTGTGACATCTAAAAACCTACGTGTAATGGGGCAAATAAACGCTGACTTCATAGGCAAAAAGGCAAGGTGCTTTGTTGGTAATGTCCAATCGTTGTTGTTACGTTCTAATACCTTTTCTTTTAACACATGCCATGCTTTTTGTAGCACCATATCAACCCTATCTTGATCAACTGATAGCGTAATATCTGCCTGCATCACATGGGCGAGGATTCGTACAAGCGTACTACGCATACCACCACGTTGTGCTTGCGGCCATCGCCGTTGCTTACGACCCCATTCTTTAGCATTGTAAGTCAGTAATGATGTTTGCGGAAATGGTATGCCCAACCACCCGCGCACATCTGGGTCAATCTGTAATGAACCACCTGCACGAACAAAAAAATCCAAACATATCTTCAAAAAATCATGCCAATCTTGTAAAGATAGTCCCGCATCCGTCCATATATCAAGCTGTGGTTCTTGAATATTTGCCAATGTTGGGTAACAAGTGGAGACCAGCCCCATACTTTCAAGGTTATTGGCACGCTTAGGACGGCGACCAAACTCTCGAATCAACATCATTTCTGCCAATTTACTTGTGCCTGTTGTTTCGCCAAAAGTGGCAGGTGCCCAATCTTTATAGCGTTGAATCATTTGCTGCATATCATCTTTCTGATTGGCTATGCGCTGAACCAATGCT
>JAUZQP010000169.1 GCA_030950965.1 Mariprofundaceae bacterium | reverse complement strand
GGCAAACAGCACAATTATTTTCAAACAGTATTTTTCCATCCAATTCGTTGGATGCAACTGCCGTGTTGGCAGCTATCAGAGCAACAAGCCCAGCAGTCAATGCGAACCAGTATCGAGTTTTCATAGTGGTATCCCCTCCTCCAATCAATCAAGCGCGTACAGCATAGTGCTTTCAGCGACAAAAAAATGAGAGCGGCCTAGCAGAGCGATCATAGCACCGACTAAGCTACTCCCACGTTACAAACGGCTTACTTTGCCGCGCAAGGATTCGCTGCGCAAGGATTCTTTGCCGCACAAGGGTTAGCGGCGCAAGGATTTGCTACAGCATGAGGGTTTTTGGAGGCGACAAAAGCAACCACAGCATCAATTTCTTCCGCCGTCAATTTTTTGCTAAACTTAGGCATGCTCTTGCGACCATTGGTCACTGTTGCTTTTAATACAGCAATGTCGGTGTTCATGTCTTTTAAAGCAGGGCCGAATTTTTTCTTGTCCACTTTATGGCATATAGAACATTTTTTCTTAAAAATATTCTCACCATCAACACCTGCTTGTGCCATGGGCATAGCTACCAACATCAATGCTGCGACAGCACTCAATAATACAGATAATTTTTTCATCATGATACTCCTAATCATTCTATTTTACGACAACGCACCAAAGTGATGCGCTGGCGCAATGATAAATCATTTTTTTAACATGGAAACCATTATAATAAAGGGAAGCTTTATTCTTCTTCAACATTGGACTTATAAAGCCACATTTGATACAAACAAATCATGATTTGCAAGCCAAAGGTAGTGCCGACTAATCCGCCAGCAGCAATCACCACGTAAGCGAACTCGGGAATAATCTTGGTAATAAACCACGATGCGATATCAAGCAGCAAAAAGATAAAGGGTAATGCCACGTACAAGCGCTTTATTTTGATGTTCATTTCACACAACAGGAATAAGCGTCCAACAAAGAATAGAATAAAGGCAATACCAAACAGATGAATATGCGAGACGCGCACCAAGGCGGGAATCGTTGCCCCTGTGTCGGTCTTGGTTAATTGTACCACACTGGCGTAACTTTCAAACGAAGGGACGGGCAAGCCGCTTTCTGCCGAATGGCATGCAATGCAATTATCTTGCATAATCGGTTCGACTTTGGCATGGAAACCCTCTTCCGTCGCGCCCTCTTTGATCCAATCTAAAATCGTTTGCTTGGCAGCAGGGTTGGGTAAATTACTCGCCATCGGGCCATTAATCGCCGCGCCCAAGCGCGTTTGATTATGTGAGCCATAGTAGGCATACATCACGTCAGTGACGGATAAACCCTCTTCACCATCACGCCCTTGGTGGGTGTAATAGAGATTAAGGATCGCAAATAAGTAGGCGATTCCAATCGTAATAAGAAACATGGAGTCCAAGATGCGTTCGCTGACAGAGGTATCTGCAAAACGGCGATATTTAGGCATGGGTATTAACTTCCTGTTGCGCCACGGGGCGATATGGTTTTTTTAGCGGTGCGCATCCTACGCTTAGCAGATGACAGCGCAATCAATGACAGGTGACAAACAAAACTTAAATGCTAACGTGGCGCACATGGGCAACAAGGTATTTATAGAATTACAGCAAACCATGCTACGTTACCGTACGGGCAAGGTGGCATTGTCAGGTGTCAACCTCAGCATTAAACAAGGGCAATTTATTTACTTGATTGGCGAAAGTGGGGCGGGAAAATCGACGCTCTTACGCATGACCTACGGTGGCATTCGACCAACATCAGGGCAGATGTCGGTGCAAGGTACCAATATGCTACTTGCCAAAGATGCCCAAATTCGCACCTTGCGGCAACGCACGGGTGTGATTTTCCAAGATCATAAGCTATTGTTTTCCCGTACAGTTTTTGAAAATATAGCACTGCCATTACGGGTTCATGGGTGGAAGCGTGAACGGCTGGTTGGTCGTGTACGCAAGGTGTTGCAGTTCGTCGGGCTGGAAGATCGCCTATGGTCGTACCCCGAAGCACTCTCTGGCGGTGAACAGCAGCGGATTGCCATTGCCCGCGCCATGATTGCCACGCCGCCCGTTATTTTAGCCGATGAGCCGACAGGCAACTTGGATGATGATACCGCAGCCAAGGTGATGAATTTACTCAAAGCATTGAACGAAATGGGCAGCACCGTCATCACTGCCACCCATGACATGCAACTACTCGATAGCCACCCAGGGCGCGTATTACGCCTGCACGAAGGCTCATTAGTGGAGGATTCTCATGCCAGTGGAGAATAAAAACCCACGTTTACCTGGTGGCTTTAACATGCCGCCATTCGGTATTCATCAGTACCTTGCCTTAGTCATTGTTGCCGTTGCATTATGGGCTATCGGTTCTATTTGGTTGGGCTTACAGGGAGCCAGTCAATGGGTGGGGTCTTGGCAACAAAAAATCGAATTGCACGTTTATGTCGATCGCGGCACGCAAATTGACCAAGCTGGCTTACTACAGGAGTTGAAATCTATTCCAGGTGTAGCTGATGTGCAGCAGGTCAGCGAAGATGACAAAATCGAATGGATGCAAGCATGGTTGGGCGATAGCGATATGGATCCTCATACGCTAGCTGATCATCTACCCACCACTTGGACGATTACCTTGAGTCAGGAGCGTGGGGCGTTTTCACTGCGCGACTTGCGCGAAGCCTCTGGTCGTTTCTCTGCCTCCTTGAATGAAGACGAATTAAAACTCATCACCGTCAACGATGTGCTCGAACAGGTACAAACCTTGGTGTGGTTTGCTACCTTGGTATTAGCGGTAGCCATGGCATTAATTGTATCGAACACCCTACGCATGATTCTGCTTGCTCGTGCCGATGAAGTGCACTTGATGCGCTTGCTGGGGGCACAAGAGTGGTTTGTGCGTATGCCGTTTGTTCTTGAAGGTGTCGTGCTAGGTAGCGGTGCTGGCGCGGTAGCATGGATGATGCTGTGGCCTTTGGTCTTAGGGGCACAAAGTTGGCT
>JAUZQP010000168.1 GCA_030950965.1 Mariprofundaceae bacterium | reverse complement strand
TGAGCTAAACAGCCGCGAATATGAGGCTGGTTTTGTCACCGATATTGAGCAAGAAACATTGCCCCCAGGTTTGGATGAGTCGGTTATTCGGCATATTTCAGCGATTAAAAAAGAACCTGAATGGATGCTTCAATGGCGGTTAGATGCGTTTGCTGTATGGCAGAATATGGTTGAACCCCATTGGCCAAAAGTAGAATACCCTCGCATTGATTATCAGGCGATCTCCTATTATTCCGCCCCGAAAGACAGCAGTGACGGCCCTAAAAGTTTGGATGAGGTTGACCCTGAATTGCTGCGCACCTACGAAAAGCTGGGGATTCCCCTGCGTGAGCAGGAGTTTCTGGCGGGCGTGAGCAATATCGCTGTCGATGCGGTGTTTGATTCGGTGTCCGTTGCCACCACGTTTAAAGGGAAGCTGAAAGATGCGGGCGTTATTTTTTGCCCGATGTCCGAAGCGGTACAGGAACATCCCGAGCTGGTGAAACAATATTTAGGCACTGTTGTACCCGTGCAGGATAATTTTTATGCTGCCTTGAATGCTGCCGTGTTTACCGATGGTTCGTTTGTGTTTATTCCTAAAGGCGTGCGCTGCCCGATGGAGTTGTCTACCTATTTCCGCATCAACGCCTCCAATACGGGGCAGTTTGAACGGACGCTGATTATTGCCGAAGAGGGCGCATCGGTGAGTTATTTAGAGGGCTGTACCGCGCCCATGCGTGATGAAAACCAACTGCATGCTGCGGTGGTGGAACTGGTTGCCTTGGATGATGCCAGCATCAAATACTCCACCGTACAAAACTGGTACCCTGGCGATGAAAATGGCGTGGGTGGTATTTACAACTTTGTTACCAAGCGCGGCGAATGCCGTGGTGCGCGTGCGCGCATATCTTGGACGCAGGTGGAAACAGGCTCTGCTATTACGTGGAAGTACCCCAGTTGTGTGTTGATTGGTGAAGGTTCGGTGGGTGAGTTCTATTCGGTAGCAGTGACCAGTCATTGCCAGCAGGCCGACACGGGCACCAAGATGATTCACATTGGTAAAAACACCAGCAGCACGATTATCTCTAAAGGTATTTCAGCCGGGCGAGCACAGCAATCCTATCGCGGCTTGGTGCGTATGGAGGCGAGTGCTGAAGGCGCACGCAACCATACGCAGTGCGACTCCCTGTTGCTGGGTGATCGCTGCGGCGCGCATACCTTCCCCTATATTGAGGTGAAAAACCCCACTGCCACGCTGGAGCACGAAGCCAGCACCTCGCGCATTGGCGAAGACCAACTGTTTTATTGTAAGCAACGCGGTTTAGCAGAGGAAGATGCGGTAAGCATGATCGTCAACGGTTTCTGTAAAGATGTGTTTGACGTGCTGCCGATGGAGTTCGCAGTCGAAGCCAATCGTCTGATGGAACTCAGTCTCGAAGGTGCCGTAGGGTAACTGCGCGCAGAGTTATAATCATGGATGGTAAAGTATATGGATGAACAAGCATTAAAGGATAAACTGCGCAAAATTGAAGCCCTGTTTGCAGGTGCTGGGACGGAAGGCGAACGTGCTGCTGCTGGCAATGCCATTGAGCGCATCAAAGCCAAAATGGCAAGCTGCCAAGTCACTGACCCACCTATGGAATACAAGTTTACGATGAATAATATGTGGTCGCGTCGCTTATTAGTTGCCTTGCTTCGTCGTTATGGCATCAAGCCTTATCGCCGTTACCGTCAGCGGCGTACGACGGTACTGGCTATGGTGTCAAGAACATTTGTGGAAGAAACCTTATGGCCTGAGTTCCAGAAGCTGAACAGCGTTTTAGTCGAATACATTGATGATGTTACCACAAGAGTCATTGGCGATGCTGTCTTCCAAGACAGCTCGGAAGCCGAAGAGATCAAAGGTATTGGCTAGGGACAGCCTCCTAGCATACAAACAACACAGGACGAACTATGTTAAGAATTGAAAACCTACACGCCAATGTTGATGGCAAAGAAATTTTATGTGGTGTAAACTTGCATGTGAAGGCGGGTGAAGTGCATGCCATCATGGGGCCGAATGGTGCGGGCAAGAGCACGCTATCCCATGTGCTGGCTGGGCGTGATGGTTACACCGTGACGGCAGGAAGCGTTCACTTCCACGGTCAGGATTTGCTGGCGATGGCGCCTGAAGAGCGCGCATGGGCGGGGGTATTTCTCGCCTTTCAATACCCTGTAGAAATACCTGGCGTTAACAACACCTATCTGCTCAAGGCAGCCTTGAATGCCAAGCGCAAACATCAGGGTTTGGGCGAATTGGATGCGTTTGAGTTTCTGCAAATGGTCAAAACCAAGGCAAAGCTGGTGGAGTTGAATGAGAGCTTTTTGTCCCGTTCGGTCAACGAAGGTTTCTCGGGTGGCGAAAAGAAACGCAATGAGATCTTCCAAATGGCGGTGCTAGAGCCGACACTTGCCCTGCTGGATGAAACCGATTCAGGGCTGGATATTGATGCCTTGCGCGTGGTTGCTGGCGGTGTGAATGCGTTGCGTAATGCGGATCGCGCCATTGTGATGATTACGCATTACCAGCGTTTACTGGATTATATTGTGCCAGATGTGGTGCATGTGTTTGCCGATGGTCAGATCCTTAAATCAGGCGATCACCACCTCGCCCTTGAATTAGAAAAACGCGG
>JAUZQP010000167.1 GCA_030950965.1 Mariprofundaceae bacterium | reverse complement strand
TTATGGTGGTCGCCGTATGGTGTATGAGTTTTTGGCTGTCGATGATGCTATGCGTAACAGCATCAACCGTGGCGATGATAGTCAAATATTGCAAAAGGCGGCGATGCGTAGCGGCATGTATAGTAAGCAAGATTACGCTCTAGAGCTGGCTGCTACCGGCATTATTTGCCGCAATGAGTTGATTCGATTATTGATTTAACATGGGTTGTGACTCAAACACAATAAACATACTTGTCTTTTTAACGCGCTGTGGCAACGGTGTTTCATCACACTGGGTGGAAGAAAGCCATGCGCATTCATCGAATGATGGTGTTTTGATCATCAAGGTTTTATGGTTCGGCTTACTTAACCTGAATGATTCACCAATACTGTCGCGCCCTTGCTTGCCCCTTTATCCGCAACGAACACCTTGTCAGTCGAGCTTATCCATGGGTACGCTACTCCCGACAAGGCATGCGTTGCAAACAAAGGTTCTACGCAATCATCACGATGATTCATGAATAATTCAGGTGAAAAAAGGAAGGAGCAAAGTATGAGTCGATGGGTTCGTTATTTTATGGCTGTTGTTGCAGTCTGTGGTATGGCAAACAGTGCCACAGCGGAAAATATCAAAGTTTATACTGGCATTGCGATGGGTAGTTTTTTTACCGACTATGGCAGCAGCGCGGCAGGGAATATTAAAGGTAAAGCTGTTTTTGGTAGCTATTTGACCATCAGTTCAGATATTAATCGTTATCTTTCCTTTGAAATTCGCTACGGTAAAGCAGGCAAAGCCACATTAGAGCGTAATGGCGCAACATGGGCTGGTCAATCGGTGTCGTTGGATAGTTTTAGTAGCATCCTCCTTCGTCCACAATACCCCTTTGGACGCAACGGTCACATTTATGCTATGGTAGGAACATCCAGTATGAATTTGGCTTACAGTAATGGTGGAATTAAAACGACCACGACTAAATCAGGGATCAGCTATGGTGCAGGCTTCAAAGTACATCTTGCTGATACATGGGCGATTGGTTCTGAATTTACCCAGTACACCAGCAAACAAAACTTTTCACAGGGGCATGCCCGCACCAGCGGTTTTACAGCTACTGTGAACTATATGTTTGACTGATGCCCTATTTATCAGTTCGCACTAACTGTGCTGTTGCCAACCCCGATCTTTTTTTACAACAAGCATCCTCCTTGTGTGCTCAAATGCTGGGTAAACCAGAATCGTATGTGATGGTGGCATTGGATAGCAAAACACCGATGTTATTCGGTGGCAGCAATGAACCAGCGGCCTATTTAGAGCTCAAAAGTTTAGACCTGCCTGAAGCCGATGCAAAAAACTATTCCCGCCAACTGTGTAACTTCATCGAAGCACATACGGCAATCACACCGCAACGTATCTATATTGAATTCACCTGTGGCTCACGCGAGTTGTGGGGTTATAACTGCGGTACTTTCGGCTGAATGATGTAACTTATATTGCCAGCCCCCATCAGGATGAACGCCCTGAGGGGGCTGTGGTTGATTTGTTGATTTTACATGCCATCAGCCTACCAGCGGGATGTTTTTCCACCGCATCCATCATCGCATTGTTTTGTGGCGACCTGCTGCATACGGAAGATCCTTCCTTGTCAGCACTTCGTGGCTTGCGCGTTTCTGCGCATTATATGATTGACCGCCAAGGGCGCATGATCCAATTTGTTGCCGACCACCGTAGGGCATGGCATGCGGGCTTGTCTGTTTGGCAAGGTGCAGAGCGGTGCAATGATTTTAGTATTGGGATTGAAATCATTGGCGATGAACGTTCGCCTTTTACCGTGCAACAGTATCACAGTGCTGCCCGATTGAGCCGTCAGCTATTAGACCGTCACCCGATGATCACCGCTGAACGTATCGTGGGGCATGCTGATGTTGCACCTGGTCGCAAGTGGGATCCTGGTAAGCAATGGAACTGGTCACGCTTTCATCAAATATTGGACTGCAACTTGCCTAACCTTCAGGAGCATAGATAATAGCCGCGTGGAAGAAATCAATACATCAATCCCCATTCATTATGATACGCGCAGCTTTCCTATGCTGGCTTCATTATCCGCAGGCGAATTAATTTACCTGCGAACCCTTACTGTTGGCTTTCGCAGTGGTCGTGGCGTGCAAGTGATTAAAGAGGGGCAGCAAAATAATTATCTATTTTTATTGAAGTCTGGTGTCTTGAAGGTAGAGAAAACCTACCATGACAGACTCTATTCTTTGGCCTATATCACGCCAGGTCAAATGTTTGGTGAATCTTCTTTTCTTTATGGAACTGCCGCAGGGGCAACTGTGACCACCATTGAAACGTGTGACATTTATCAAATTCATTCGCATGAAATGCATGCTATTCTTGATGGTAATGAACAATTCAAACGTGAAGTGATTCAAACATCGGAATACCGCTTAGCTTCTGGTGCATTGGCCGTGAATCATGTGTTTCATTCATTGCCTACATCAGCGCGTGAAATCATTTTATATAATGCTCGTTTCGTAAAGTTGAATGAAGGGGAGTTGCTCTATCGTGATGGAGACTCGAGCAATCACTTTATGTGCATTGTGATTGGTGGGCGTGCTGAGATCTCGGTCGATAACCCTGATTGTTTTGGTGAACGCATCATACTTGGTGAAGTAGCCGTGGGCGATGAGGTGGGGGAGATTGCATTGGTTACGGAAGAGCCTCACACGGCGAATGTTCGTGCTTTAACGTTGCTACGCTTGTTGATGGTGAGTACCGATACGATTTTAGCGTTCCGCGACCGTTACCATGAGTTTAGTACAGCACTGGATGCCTGTATCGAAGATAAGCTGAAAGCGCGGGATCAAATCGTGGAATCGCAGCGAAACTTTTTATCCTGAACCATCCATCACGGTTCCTGATTACCTAACCTGAATATTCACCAATGCTGTCGCGCCCTTGCTTGCCCCTTTATCCACAACGAATCCTTTGTCAGTCGAGCGTATCCATGGGTACGCTACTCCCAGCAAGGCATCCGTTGCAAACAAAGGTTCTACGCAATCATCACGACGATTCATGAATAATTCAGGCTAAGACTCCGCTACCGCAAATGCCATGGCTATGCCATCGTCATCGGTTAGCGATAGATGAATACTTTTCATAGCCAGCGCGTCGGCGGTTTGCTGTGCGCTGGCGTGTAAGCGAACAGCGGGTTGTCCGCTGGGGTGGTAATAGACTTCGATGTGGGAGGGCGATACGCCGACGAAGCCTGTGCCCAGGGCTTTGGATACCGCCTCTTTGGCGGCGAAGAACATCGCTAAGCGGCGTTCCACGGGCTGTTTGGCACAGGCTAGGGCGTATTCATCGGCGGTGAAGCAGTGACGGATGAAACGTTCACCAAACCGCTGGTGACTGCGGCCAATGCGCGCAATCACCACACGATCGATACCGATGCCGATAATCACCGTTGCATGCAGCGCAAAAAGTCGCGCACGGATTGTTCCATACCTTTGAATAC
>JAUZQP010000166.1 GCA_030950965.1 Mariprofundaceae bacterium | reverse complement strand
TGATCCATGATCGTGCTGGGGTATATAGTGAATCAATTGCATGGTGTTGTCACAAGGGTTTTTCGGTGAAAATAGATTGACCATGTACAGGGTTAAAAAAGTATCTTCATCATAGTCAAACATCTGACAGGCAGCAGGGTTCACCATTCCAATTTTTCCGTGCATATCAAGGGTAATGATGGCATCGACAGCATATTGAATGACAGCAGTGAGTCGCGCTGTTTTGTCTATGACTGTTTGATCCAGTACCTCATTTTGGTGCGCCAGTTGCAGTAATAATGCGCTATTTTTTTTATCGGATTCTGCCACTTTATCCATCATCGTGTTGATGTCGTTTGACAAAATAGCCAACTCATTGCTAGGAGCTAGCATATTCACTCGCGCTTGGTGATCGCCTGCGGAAAAACGTCGACTCACTTCGGATAGATGCGTGACAGGCACCACGACCCGACGAGCAATAATATAAGCCAGCCAAAAAGCGGCAATCAGAGCCAACAGTAAGAACAGCATGCTTTTGCGGTAGACAGAAAAATCTTGTTCCATCGCTTCATGTTGATCAATTTTACTGACTATTCCCCAGCGCAATTGGGGTAGGTATTCCCATGTTGCTAGCACGGACTCTCCACGCCAATCGTTCATGATACCATGACCTGTATGCCCTTGGCTTCCTTGGATGATTGGTCTAGCCGTGGGTGCGTCGAATGACATGTGACGTTGGAATGCTGCCTGCGGATCATGACGTAAAGGAATGGTAACTTGAACGCTACTACCGCTGACATGACCCGCTACAGTTTCGCCTGTTCTACCCAGTCCTGTTAGATCCGTCATGCGTGCGTAGATCTCTTCGGTGTTGATCTGTAGGGCAATCACACCCATAAAAACACCATTTTGAATAATGGGAGCCGCTAAAAAACCTGCCACTTGATTACCTGATGGTGGATACGGTGCAAAGGTGGAGTTGTTGGCTTGTAAGAAAAATACCGCTTGCTTGTAAACCTTGGCTAATTCACTATCACGGTAGGCTCCATGCTCTAAATTGGTCGTAAAGTCTGATTCATGCTTCACGCTATATACTACATCACCCTCGCGATTGATGAGAAAGAGATCATAATAGTCCCAATATGAGACATAATGGTGGAAGTAGTCATTGCTATTCTCTGCTGCTTGATGGTAAGCAGCAGAGTCCACGCCGTGTTGCTCAAAAGCTTGGCTGGTGGTATGCATGGCATGGGCAATATAGGGCGAGTAACTGAGCCCTTGGATTTGGTGAATCCGATCATTTATATATTCTACGATGGTGCTGACTTTCGCTTCGCGTAAACTTTCTAAGTCGAGCAGTCGGCTTTGCTCACCATGGGCAATAAAGGCTTGGGTAATATATAGACCGACGCTACCTATACTCAATAACAACAGCAGCGCAATAGGGAATAAAATACGTATAAAATAACGCGAACGGAGCATCTTCATGGTGCAACCCAATGTTTATCCCAGCGTTCATACCAGCCTTGGATATAATCCCGCGCCTGCTGTTTGGATACGAACAAAGGGAAGGGAGCGGGTTGAATCGGGTGGGTACTTTGCCACACTATATGGAATTGCCCTGTGGCATTAGCTTGACCGATGCGAACGGTCTTCCAACTGTGCAGCGAATTGTGATCAATCGATACGATACCTTCAGGAGCCAGTCTGCTGCGGTGACGAATCGTGGCAAGTACGCCATCGGGTTTGCATGTTTGTGCCGCCTCCGCTGCATCTGCCCATAAATGAACGCTGTTCCATGCTGCTTCCATAGGGTCGCTGATGACACGGTCTGCGCCATAACGGTGGTGAAAGGCTTGGATGAATTGGGTGTTTTCTGTACTATCAATGCTTTGGAAGTAGTTCCAAGCGGCGTAATTATCGCGCATGGCAGCTTGTAAATCCATATGCTTAATTTCATTTTCACCCAAGCTGAAGGACATTACTGGCAGGCGCGCAGCATCCCATTGGCTGGCGTAATGCTGAAAAAAGGCTTGCAAAGAACTACCATTGATGGTGTTCATTACCACATCGACGGGTTCACGTTGTAGGTCATCCATCACGGCTTGCATCTCTTTGCTACCCAAAGGAATATAGCGTTCACCCACAATGGTACCGCCGAGTAATTGTACTTGCTGGCGAATCAGCCAGTTAGCCACACGGGGGAAAATATAATCAGATCCGACAAGGTACACACGCTTGCCAAGGTGTGCTAACGACCAGCTTACCGCTGGGATGATTTGTTGATTGGGTGTTGCCCCCGTGTAAACAATATTTCGCGACGCTTCCATGCCTTCATACTGGAGGGGGTAAAATAGTATGTGTCGATGGGACTCTACCACGGTTTTTACACGCTTACGGCAGGCAGAAGTCCAGCACCCGAAGATGACATCTACATGTTTTTGGGTAATCAGGGTTTCTGCTTTATCGGCAAAAACCTGTGGGTCTGATGCGCCATCTTCCACCACTGCCACAAGCGGATGCCCCATCACACCGCCAGCAGCATTGATCTGCTCAATGGCCAACAGGGTTGCTTCCATCACAGGGCGCTCGCTGCTTGCCATGGTGCCACTCAGCGAATGCAAGACCCCCACGTACACGGGGGCAGCTTGCGGCTTGTGTAACAGTCCGTACAATAAGGCAACGCCAATGATGATGCTTAGGCTAATGGCATAGCGCATCGTTAACCCTTAACGGAGAATATCTCTTTAATACCGCCAAGTGCCCCCAATGTGGCTGATGCATCAATGGGTAGGAATACGGTTTTATCGCCTGCAGAACTGTTGCCAATATCTTTGAGGGTGTCGAGGTAGCGTATAGCAATCAGGTACTGACTAAAACCATCGTTACCCAATGCATCACGCAATTTTTGCAACGCCTCTTTTTCACCCTCGGCTTCCAATACACGCGCTTCACGTTGACCTTCAGCCACCAACACCGCTGCCTTCTTCTCACCCTCAGCGCGCAGAATATTGGACTGGCGCGCACCTTCTGCTTCTAAAATAGAAGCGCGTTTATCACGTTCGGCGCGCATCTGTTTTTCCATCGCGGCTTGAATTTCTTGCGGTACGTTCAGGTCTTGCACCTCAACACGTTTTACCTTTGCGCCCCAATCATCGACCGCTTCATCCAAAGTAACTTGTAGCTTGGTGTTGATCTCTTCCCGTGAGGAGAGGGTGCGATCCAATTCCATCTCCCCCACCAAGCTGCGCAGGGTGGTTTGCGCTAATTTTTCCACTGCGTTAGGTAGGTTGGCAATGCGATACACAGCATCGTGTGGGTTGGTGATCTCAATATACATGAGGGCATTGATTTCCACGCTTACATTGTCGCGAGTGATCATCGTTTGCGTGGGAAAGTCCAATACACTTTCGCGAATATCAATGCGTGTAACGGATTCCAATGAGGTATAATCAGTATTCGGTTGATCACCTAGGATACGTGCTAAAGCACCAGAACTGGGTAGTGCCTTCCAAATGAATTCACGCGGCCGTTCAAAAAACGGAATAATAAAATTTACCCCAGGCGTGAGTGTGCGCTGGTAGTTGCCCAAGCGTTCGATGACCATGCGTTCGGAGTTGCGAATAACAATCACCCCTTTATAGATGAAAACAACCACCAACCCCACAAAAAATGCAATGAAAATTTCTGAACCATTCATCAAGATACCTCTTCTTTTATAGTTATAATATGTAGTGTGCTACCTTGAACACGTTCGATGATCGCCCACTCACCCTTTTCCATCACGCTGTCAGCATGCGCTTGCCATGTCACACCCTTGTAGCGAACCCGACCATCAGGTGCGACGCGTTGAATCACTTCAACGCGCTGACCATGTAGGCGATCAATATCATCAGCCGGTTGGTCGACATTGCTCTGTGCATCACGCCAGCGTAATAATAGGAATACGGAAACCATGCTTGCCAGTGCAAAAATTGCAAGCTGCATCATCCAACTTACAGGCAATAATAGTGATAGTACCCCCGTGAATAATGCTCCACCAGCTAAGGCCAGTAGAAAATAGGTACCTACGGTCATTTCAATCACGCCGAGTAATAAGCCCAAGGCTAGCCAAGCATAACCATATTCCATCTACTATCTCCTAAGTTTTAGAGCCACTTGCAAAAATCGTGAGCGGCGATTTGCTTCCCCACTTCGCCCCATTTCCGAGTCAAAACTCGACCCATGGAACCACCATGCATCTCGTTCTTCCTCAAAAATGAACGCGAAGTGGGATTGCAACGCATCCACCCAGATTTTTGCAAGTGGCTCTTGGATATAAAAGGGCATAAACGCGCCTTCATTGATCAACCTAACGCTCATGGATTTTTGCCACCCAGTGCGATGAAAGACCTTTGCTACCACGCGTCAAAAAGTCATGTGCGTTTATTATTCAGATTAACACAGACCACCTGCGATAGCAGGGACGATGGATACTTCATCGCCATCTTTTACTGCGGTAGCACGACCTTGCAAAAAGCGTACATCTTCATCATTCACATACACATTCACAAAAC
>JAUZQP010000165.1 GCA_030950965.1 Mariprofundaceae bacterium | reverse complement strand
AGAGCATATCAAAGAGGTGGGCGAGCATACGTTCAAATTGCGCTTGCACCCTGACGTGATAGCTGAAATGCGTATTACGGTAACTGCCGAAAATATGTAAGCATACGCTGTATTATTCATCTATTTATTGATAAATAATATAGCCTAAGCAGCCTGCCAATCGGGCAGGCTGCTTTTTTTTATTTTCCTGTTTGGTGCAGTTATAAAAATAACCTGAATGATTCAAGCACCGAATGTTGGGTGATATTCAGGGCTTAAAAGAGTCCGCCTCAGTGGAATACTTTATATTATTAGAGCCACTTGCAAAAATCTGGGTGGATGAGTTGCAATCCCACTTCGCGTTTATTTTCGAGGAAGAACGAGATGCATGGTGGTTCCATGGATCGAGTTTTGACTCGGAAATGGACCGAAGTGGAGAAGCAAATCGCCGCTCACGGTTTTTGCAAGTGGCTCATTAGGTTACAACTATGACTTTGCGTGAACACGTACCCCCCCATGCTTCTGATGCTGAATGCGCTGTTGTGGGCGGTGTCATGTTGGATCCTGAGGCATTTGAACGCCTTGAAGGAACTTTGTTAGCAGAGCACTTTTACAGCGAAGCCAATCGTTTGGTTTTTGCCGCTGTGGAACGGTTGCATGCCAAAAGCCAACCGTTTGATGCACTTACTGTCAAAGATCACCTACAGCACCGTGAAGAACTCGAAAGCTGCGGTGGCGAGGCTTACCTTGGCCGCTTAATTGATACTACCCCCATGTCTGCCAACGTACGCCATTATGCCGAAATCGTGCGTGAACGTGCTATTTTGCGCCAATTGCTCGGCGTATGTTCCCATGTTTCTCAAGAGGTTTATGAAGAAAAAGATCGCGATGTAAGCGAACACCTCGATAAGGCTGAAATGCGTGTGCTCGCCGTGGCAGAGAACTTCTCTCGCTCGCGCCCGACCTTTAGTAAGCTGGGCTCCTTGATGGCGGAAGCTTACAACGAATTGCAAGCACGTTATGCCGATCAGCGCAATATTACAGGTATTGCTACAGGCTATACCGATTTGGATGAAATGACGGCAGGCATGCAGCGTGGTGACTTGGTGATTGTTGCGGGTCGTCCCAGTATGGGGAAGACGGCGTTCTCGATGAACGTCGCGCAAAATGCGGCGATTCGTGCTGATGAGCCGAATGTGGTGGCTATTTTTTCACTCGAAATGTCGTCGCAGCAAATTGCCATGCGTATGCTGGCCTCTGAAGCGCGGGTGGATATGAAAAACCTGCGTACGGGTAACTTTTCTGTCGAAGATTGGCGCAAGCTCGCCTCAGCCAGTGGAGCATTAGCAGAGGCGGATATTTTTGTTGATGACACGCCCGCTATTTCTGTGGTCGAGGTGCGTTCCAAATGTCGCCGCCTCAAACGTGAAAACAAGCGTTTGGATATGGTCTTGATTGACTATTTGCAGCTCATGAGTGGTTCATCCAATGCCGACCGTCGCGACCAAGAAATCAGCGAAATGACACGTTCACTCAAGGGCTTGGCAAAAGAGCTGGATGTTCCCGTCATTGTGCTGTCCCAGCTTAACCGTTCGTTGGAATCCCGTGCCGATAAACGCCCTGTGATGTCCGACTTGCGCGAGTCTGGCGCGATTGAGCAAGATGCTGATATTATTATGTTTATCTACCGTGATGAAGTGTATAATAAGAAACCCGAAAACGAAGGTTTGGCACAGATCATCATTGCTAAACAACGTAATGGTCCCACCGGTGATGTGAACCTTACCTTCCTGCGAGAATTCACCCGTTTTGAAAATCATGCGCGCAGTCAAGGATTTGACTAAAGCAACTCATAATAGACCACAGGAGTGATGATGAAAATCACCGTATTCAGTGCAAAACCATACGATAAAAAATATTTTATTGCAGAAAACACGACGCTTGGTCACCACCTTGTTTTTCACGAAGCGCGTTTACAGCCTTCGACGGTGGAATTAGCACGCGGTTCCGATGCTGTTTGTGTCTTTGTACACGATGACGTAAGTGCCCTAACTATCGAATCGTTGAAGTCGATAGATGTTCAAGTGATCGCCTTGCGCTGTGCTGGTTACAACAATGTTGATCTCGCGATAGCTGATGCCATCGCGATGCCAGTGGTGCGCGTTGAGGCGTATTCTCCTTATGCCGTAGCTGAGCATACTGTGGCATTGATGTTGTCATTAAACCGACGGATTCACCGTGCTTACCACCGTGTGCGTGACGGTAATTTTTCCCTGCAGGGCTTAACAGGGTTCGATATGCATGGGCGCACTGTGGGAATCGTCGGGGCTGGTCGCATTGGTAGTATTGTCGCTGGTATTATGCAGGGTTTTGGTTGCCGAGTGTTATTGCACGATGCTTATGAAGATCCCTTATTAACGGAACGAGGCATGACTTATGTGCCACTGGATGAACTGCTTAAAGAAGCTGATATTATCACCCTCCATTGTCCTCTGACCCCTGACACATTCCATCTAATCAACGAAGAAACATTCACCATGATGAAAGATGGTGTGATGATTGTGAACACCAGTCGCGGTGCTATTGTTGATGCGCATGCTGCTATTGAAGGGTTAAAATCGGGCAAAATTGGCTACCTTGGTTTGGATGTCTATGAGCAGGAAGGTGATTTGTTTTTTCGCGATTTATCGGAAACTGTGATTAAAGACGATGTGTTTGAGCGTTTGCTAACATTTCCCAATGTGTTGGTTACAGGGCATCAGGGCTATTTTACGGATGAGGCACTATCGAACATCGCTCAAACGACATTGGCTAATCTAGCAGCGTATGAAAAAACAGGTGAATTACAGCATGTATTACACTGCGATAAGGCGATTGCTGGGTAAAAGTTGGGTGTACTCATCACGCCGATTTATGGTAAGGTAACTCGCAATAAATAACCTACCAAAATCGCGCAGGATTTTTGTTCCGCATCAAGGCGCAAAAAGCAAAGCATAGCTTGCTATGTAAGCTTTTTTGCAACGCCGATACTGGGCAAAAAGACAAGCTAGTTTGGTGGGTTATTTCTTGCGAGTTACCTAAGTAGGTGTGCATAAGTCTTTTAACAATTTATTGCGCCGAATATTTCGTGATATTCAAGGCATGGAAACGGCGCATATTGTTAATATATAACGTTTTTCATAACGAATAATATCGCGCGAATAGGCAAGCTAGAAATGTTAAAAGACTTTTGTGCACCTACTTAATCATTGGCAAGGGGGTAAGGCGCATGTGTGTGAGTCAGCACAAACATCGCGTCTTATATTCGAGGGGAGTAGTCTATGCAGGATGAACGAGCAACCGTATTGGTTGTTGATGATACAGCGGAGAATATTGATGTTC
>JAUZQP010000164.1 GCA_030950965.1 Mariprofundaceae bacterium | reverse complement strand
GGCAATACCAAAACTGGCTTCGACCAACAGGGGGGCGGCGATGTTGGGTAATAGGTGACGCAGGGCAATCAGCGGAAAGGGTAGGCCAATAGCGCGTAGTGATTCTACCCACGGGCTGTGTTTGAGGCTTAATACTTGAGCGCGGGTGAGGCGGGCAAAACCGACCCAGCCGACGGCGACTAAGGCAAAAAACAGATTCTCTACCCCTGGACCGAGCATGGCTGCTAAGGCAATCGCCAATAAAATACCTGGGAATGAAAGTACGATGTCAGCAATGCGCATCAGCAACATGTCCACCACGCCGCCAAACCATGCAGCCAGCATGCCAATGCTTACGCCAATCAGCGCGCCTAAGGCGACTACGGTAACACTGATGCTGAGCGATAGTGTCAGCCCTTCTGCCAGCCTGTCCAATACGTCGCGGCCTAACATATCGTTACCCAAGGGGTGAGCGAAGGAAGCTGGCGCAAGAATCTCGGTTAGGTGTACGGCATGACCATCGTGATGCCAGATCATCGCCGCGCACCACAGCAGCACGGGCAGGGCTAGGCAGGTATAAGCAAGGCGAATGTTTTTATGCTGCATGGCGTTGCCTAGGATCTAGCCACAGATTGAGTAGGTCGGCGAGCAAATTCGCCAGCACATAAAAGCTGGCAATCATGAGCACGCAACCTTGCACCATCGGGTAGTCGCGCCGTTGAATGGATTCGATGGTGAGCAAGCCAAGTCCTGGCCAATCAAAGACGGTCTCTGTAATCACCGCGCCACCGAGTACTGCGCCCAATTGCAGGGCGAACAGGGTTAGCACAGGGACGACAGCCAGCCTTGCTGCATGCCGCCACCAAATCGTCGCCTCGCTGACACCAAATGCACGCGCTGTGCGGCAGGCATCCATGTGAATCGCCTCTAACCAACTCGAACGCGCCATGCGGGAGAGAATCGCTGCCAAAGCTGTCCCTAGCGTAATCGTGGGTAGAATCATGCTACCGGGCTGCGACATGCCCGACACAGGCAACCAGCCTAACATCACGGAAAAGAATAGAATCAACATCGGTCCTAGCCAAAAATTAGGGATCGACACGCCGAGCAAGGCAAAGCCCATGGCAGCCGTATCAACACTGCGACCACGGTGACGAGCGGCGAAATAACCGAGCGGTATAGCCAGCAACACGGCGAGTAATAAACTGGCAGCAGCGAGCTTCACGGTAGCAGCGAGGCGTTCCATGATCTCATCCAGTACATCATGTTTATTAATGATGCTATGTCCCCAGTCGCCATGCATCAGCCCTTGCAGATAATGCATGTATTGCACGCCAATGGGTTGATCCAAGTGCAGGGCAACACGCAACGCTTCGCGGTCAGTCGCCATCGCGGTTTCACCCAGCAATGCGTCCACGGGATCGCCTGGAACCAGATGCAGTAAAAGGAAGACTAAGGTCGCCACACCAAACAAAGTAGGGATAGCCTGAAACAGGCGTGAAATAATGATGCGTAGCATCAGCGCAGGCTAGAAGACTGTAGCATAACGGCAAGGACTAGGAGGCTGCCCGAGAATGGAAGAACCTACTGCGGAACCCCCATTTCGGCCATGATTTTTGCACGTGGCTCTACATTCAAGTGATGTGAATGGGTGTACTAGCAAACGTGAAAGGCAGTGAAATAAGAATTACAGCGCAGGAGGGAGTGAGTCCCTCACGCTGTTACGCAGACTGATACGGTGACGTGCTTGCCATCATCGGGGCTGCGGTATTTGAATTTCTCTACCATCAAATGTTCTTGGTCACTGTTGGCACACAAGATAGCAGCGGCTTCGCCTACCGAGGGCGTTGCCATGTAACGCATCACCACGGCAGAAGGGTTCGGCACAGCGACGGTGCAAAGCTGCGTGGCAGGGTAGAAGGTGAGCGGCCAACCATGTTTTTCGCAGACGTGTAGCATCCCTGCCTCATCGGACTTTTTATCAATCGACGCTGCGGCAATCACATCGTGCAAGGATGCATCCACCGATGCCAACGCCAAACGAACCGCAGCCATGATGGCTTGTGCGCTCGCCCCTCTGTCGCAGCCTAAACCCAGCACCAGCTTCATGGACGGTACACCACCAAACGCTCATGCCATTGTTGCCATGTTTCGGTAGGAACTTCGCGTTCGGTAATCCACAGCACAGCGGCAAATCGTTCAGCATCTACATCCTCAAAGTGTTCAAAGCAGTGAATCGTAGAAGGTAAAGGTGTGGGACGTGTCCACCAATCCTGCTGTGCATTGGCGCGTTCATCCACCAGTGCAATCGCTTCTTCATTGACCACATGCGCCGACACACGGGTGATATTGATCTTCGGAGCTTCCACACGCCAGCCCAGTTCACGCCCTAGAATATCCACAGGAATCGTCTTACCCACATCCGATGCCGTCGTCAGCACGGCTGCAGCATCCAATAAGCCAGCAATGAACTCAGCCCACGCATTCGCGCCGCCCACATGCCCCGACAACACAGGAATCACGTATTGCCCTGCATCATCAACCACCAACACACCTGGATCTACATCCTTGGATTGCAAGTGTGGCGCAATCAAACGCACCACCGCTCCCAGCGACACAAAAAACACCAGTTGATCGTAATCAGCAAACAACAAAGGAATTTGCGCCCGCAACGCACCTTCATAGGGTTTCACTGTATTGGGCACAGCATCAAACACAGCGGCAAATTTTTGCGATGTCACCACCACAGCCTGCGGCAATAACGGAGCCAGTTTCGCCGCCTGTGCTGCACCATGTTTGGTAATGGCTACCAGTACCATTGTACCGTCCAACGGTTTTATATCTGTCATGATGTTAGTCCTTTTATCGTTGCATATTCGGAGAGTCTTCTTTTTAATGCGAATCATAGTGTTTATCGCGTCAAAACACAGCTTCTCGACAACCAATCACACGACCGATTTAACGCACGCTTTGCTAGTAAAAATATGATGCGCTGGCTAGAATCGCTGGGTTAACCGCTGTACTATACAGCTTGAGGGAGGTTTGACTTCGATGTTGCTTTTCACCAATTACCCACGCTTATGTATGAGCATTTTCTTTTGCCTGCTTACTTTGCCTATCAGCAGTTATGCTGAATCTCCCCCATCCAACACCATGGCCATGCAATTTATTACCATTCCTGCGGGCAACTTTGTCATGGGTAGCTGCGTGTTAAGCGCGACAGAGAAGGCGGAAAATGCCAGTCGTAAAGTGCTTAATTTAGCAGCCGTTAATCCTCATTGCAGAGCAGGCACACAGGTGGATGAACAGGCTGCTGCCGATGAATCGCCACAACATACCGTGCGTTTTAATCATCCGTTTCAATTATCACGCCACGAAGTCACCTTGCGTCAATTCAAACAATTCATCAGCGACACAGGACGCAGTAACTTCCTCACTCAAGATTTTATTGCTGCCAATGCCTACGGCGATGATGCGCCCGTGGTCGCCGTATCATGGGAGCAAGCGCAGGCCTTCATCGCTTGGTTGAACCGTAAAGAGGGT
>JAUZQP010000163.1 GCA_030950965.1 Mariprofundaceae bacterium | reverse complement strand
TCCAGTGTTTCATTCATTTTGCGGTTGAGTTCGATTTTGTCATCTAGCGAACCGAGGATGTGGGCTATGGCTTTTTGATATGTAATAGAGGGTACTTGTAATGGGATCTGACGAAGTATTCCAGTATTTAAATTCGGCATGGTCGCTCCTACTGCATGCCGAATGATCCATTCTTGATTGGTTGGTGAGCTTAAATGGTAGTACAAAAAGCGGGCATTAATTAGGTTGCCAACACGGACTAGCAAGCATCCTGTCCCACAAAACATCCCTTCCTCAGATTCGGTTATCAAAGCTTTTCGAGTTACATCACCTCTTCGGCTATAAACAATATCACCACTTTTAACAATATGCTTAGATAACTGATCAGCATCTTTTTGTTTGATTCTAGCTATATCAATTAAATCAACCCTACCCCAGTTAATATTAGCGGGCATGATTACTGGAATGCCATTGGCAACATAATCGGATGCATGGAGTTGGCTACCAAATGGGCCTGTCTGAATAACTCCGCCGCCAGAAGTAACAATCTCTCCTAGTGTATTAGAAACAAACTCACTTCCCATAACCCACCAGTCCACCCCATAGTCTTTGATATGCTTCTGTAATGCTTTGTTTTTAATCGTGTGGTACAACACCAAATCCACCGATTGTGCGATGCTCAGCTCCTCGATCTGTTCCGCTAGGTCGGCGTGGTCTGTCAACGTCAGCGCATCGCCAAAGAGCACAATATCGACATCCGATGTGGTGGTGAACGTTCCCATGGCGCGGCTACCAAACAGCACGATACGTTGCACGCGCTCACATGCCGTGAGTATCGAGATGATCGCTGGGCGGTATGGGGCTTTGAGACCATCATTGATCGTCATGATCTGTTTTTCAAGTTATGATAGGCATGTTGCAAGGCGGGTAGATAATCCTCTTTAATGAGCGTTTGTGCCTGTTCCGCGATGCTCTCCTCGTAGGTATGGCTCAACAAGTTGCGTTTCTTTAGGGAATCAAGAAGCACCTCGGCATCTTTTTCGCTGAGGTACGCCACTTCAAAGCTGCGACGAATCACCGAACGTGGCGATTTTTCATCAAAGCCTTCGATAAAAAGTAGGTCTTTCATTGTTTTCCAGGCAAGTTCAAAGCTAAATTGAAACACTTGAACCAGACCAGCGCGTTCCAGCATGCTGTACTCATCCTGCTGGCAAGCTACCTCAAGTTGGTTCAATGCCTTCTCAAAATTTTCCAACCGCTGCTGCCAACGGATGTCATCTGTATTACTCATACGTCTGTCCTTTTTTAATGTCACCATGATTACGTGTAATCATTCACTCCCCATAACCCAACACCGCCAAATTCTTGCGAATCACGGCATCGAGTGTGTCCGCGTCTTTCATTTGGGCGTAGAGGGTCTGGCTGAGTTCTGTCATCTTGGTTTCAAAGGGAATGCCATCGTCTTCGATGGGGGCTGCGCCGACATACCGCCCCGGTGTGAGCACATAATCGTTGCCTTTGATCTCTGCTAGGATGGCTGATTTGCAAAAACCTGCTTGGTCTTCATAGGCATCAAGGGTGCTTTTTTCTGCTTGGCTGCGCCATGCGTGGTAGGTGTGGGTGATGGTGTTGAGGTCATCGCTGGTGAGCTCTTTGTGGGTACGATCCAGCATCGTACCGAGGTTGCGCGCATCCATGAACAGGGTTTCACCCTGACGGTTTCTAAAACCGCGTTTTTTACTGGCGGGAGAGATGGCTTGTTTATCTCGGCTGATAAACCACAAACAGACAGGGATTTGGGTGGTGTAGAACAACTGCCCCGGTAGGGCGATCATGCAATCAATGAGGTCGTTTTCAATGATTTGTTGGCGAATCTTGCCTTCGCCACTGGTGGCGGTGGACATCGATCCATTCGCCAACACAAAACCCGCTGTGCCGTGCTCCGATAGTTTAGAAATCATATGCAAAATCCATGCATAGTTGGCATTGCCTGTGGGTGGGGTTTCATAACCCGCCCAACGCGCATCATTCACCAACTCGTTGTCTGCCCGCCATGCCTTGAGGTTAAAGGGTGGGTTGGCCATGATGAAATCGGCTTTTAAGTGGGGGTGTTGATCTTTAAAAAAACTATCCCCTGCCACTTCGCCCAAGTTGCTGGCAATACCACGAATGGCGAGATTCATTTTGGCGAGCTTATAGGTGGTCGATGTTTTTTCTTGGCCATAAATGGAGATGTCTTTGCGGTTGCCGTGATGACTTTTGATAAATTGGATGGATTGCACAAACATGCCACCCGAACCACAGCAAGGATCATAAATCTTACCAAGATAAGGCTCGATCATTTCCGCAATCAGATTCACCACGCATTTGGGGGTGTAGAACTCACCACCATTTTTGCCTTCGTTGGCGGCAAATTTACCCAAGAAATATTCATACACACGCCCCACGGTATCTTCTTCTGGATTGGCGAGGGTGTCGATATTGTGAATCACATCAATGAGGGCAGAAAGTTTGCTGGCATCCAAACCCAGACGAGAAAAATAATTGTCGGGCAACGCGCCTTTGAGAGCTTTGTTGGTTGTTTCGATGGTGCTGAGCGCAGTGTCTATTTTGAGGGCAATGTCTTCTTGTTTGCCGTGCTGCTGAATAAAAGCCCAACGGCTGGTTTCGGGCAAATAAAACACATTGTCTTTGGCATAGGCTTGCACCAAATCAACATACTTTTCTTGGCCTGCATCGATCAAGGCTTGTTTGTGTTGCTCAAAGGTATCGCTGATAAATTTAAGAAAAATCAGGCTTAACACGATGTGCTTGTATTCGGATGATTCCACACTGCCGCGTAATTTATTGGCGGTATCCCAAAGGGTTTCTTCAAAGGATGTTTCATTTTTCTTTATTGCTTTCTTTGCCATGGTATTCCTTATCATCTGTTTTTTTTGTAACCTGACATGCAGATGAACGCTTAGCCCATATCTAACGGATCTACGTCGATACGGCAACGGGTTTGCGAGGGCAGACGCAGGCGTTCAAGGATGGGGGCGAGCTTCCACGGTAAATGTTGCTTGCTGTTATCTCGTAGCAATACCTCATAACGGTAGCGATGGGCTTGCCGCTCTAGGGCGCAGGGCATGGCGGGCATGACTTGAATATCGGGGATATGTTGGCAGGCAGTAGCAATCTGTTGTGCCGCTAGCTCGGCTTTTTCTGCTTGGGTCGCACTACACACCAAGCGCACCCAGCGCGAAAAGGGGGGGAAGTGCAATAACTTACGCATGGCAAGTTCCTCATCCAAGGTATCGGCAGCCGATTGATCGCGGATGCGTGCCAGCCACGGTGCTTCGGGCATCCATGTTTGCAGCAATACACGGCCTGGTTTATGGCCGCGTCCTGCTCGTCCCATGACTTGGGTCATCTGCTGCCACCAACGTTCACTGGCGCGGAAGTCAGGTACCGACAAGCCCATGTCTGCATGCACCACGCCCACCAAGGTGACGTTGGGGAAGTCGTGCCCTTTGACCAACATCTGTGTGCCGATGAGACAATCAAGTTCACCCTGTTCAAAGCGTTGTAAAATATCGACCAGCCGTTGGTGACTGGTCACCTTATCGCGGTCAAACCGTTCCACACGCAGTTCGGGGATCTGTTGTTTTAACTCTTCATCCAGCCGTTCTGTGCCTGCACCCATGGGCAATAAAGCTGCTTCGCCGCACTCCTCACAGGCACGCGGCGCACGGCGTATGTAGGTGCAAACGTGGCAATGCAATTCGCCCAAATGGCGGTGCAGGGTTAGCCGCACACTGCATGCAGGGCAGTGGTACACATGACCGCATGCCGTGCATTGCAAGGCAGGTGCGTAACCGCGTCGGTTGAGGAATAAAATGGATTGCTCGCCAGCCTCGCGGGTGGTTTGCAACACCGAGAGAAGGGCGGGGGATAGCACATCTTTATGGTTGCGCATATCGACAATCGCTTGTTTAACGGGCTGGTTGGCAATGGCTTGACGGGTTAGGTCAAGGCGCAGATAACGCCCTTGTTGTGCTTGCGACCATGTTTCCAAACTCGGCGTTGCCGTCCCCATCACCATGGGAATCGCCCGTTGTTGTGCCAGCATCAATGCCGCATCACGGGCAGAATAACAGGAGCCATCCTGCTGCTTAAAACTGCTGTCGTGCTCCTCGTCCATGACGATCATCGCCAAGCGTGGCAAAGGCAGAAATAACGCAGAGCGTGTGCCAATCAAGACTTGCGCCTCATCCAAATGGGCGCGGGTGGCGATGCGTTGACCACTACTTAAAGCAGAATGCCAGATCACGATGCGTTCAAAGCGTTGCCGTAAACGCGCTTGCCACATCGGTGTTAGCCCAATTTCGGGCACTAAAATCAACACCTGACCGCCGTCAGCCACGCACTGTTTTGCCGCTTCGAGATAGACTTCTGTTTTGCCCGAACCCGTGCAACCAAACAGCAGCACAGGGTGAAACTCATGACGACGAGCAACAATGGCAGCTACGGCGGCTTGTTGTTCGGGGTATAATTTGGGCGGTGTGGTCATATTTTCAGACGGTGCTAACCATGCCGATTTTGGGTGGACTTGGCGCAAACAGTGCTGCTTCACCGCTTGTTGCACACGCTGGCATAGGTCATCAACAGGGCAACGCTGGCGCAGGGTTTTGAGCGTTAACGCGGTTTTATTGCGGTATGCTTGATGCAGCTCGGGGAAGTGTTCGGCTAATGCTGCGCTATCTTCGGGGCAGAATCGTTGTTTGTCATCGACGGCAGCCCATGCCAATGCCGTGTCCCACATCATGCCCAGCGGCGTGAGGTAGTAACGGCTTAAACGCGCCACCCATTGTTGATGAATCGTATCGAACAGGGGCGCGTCATCCAGCACATCGGCCACTTCACGCAGGGCATCGACATCGTTGGAATCATTTTCGATAATGGCAATGAGCACACCTTGGCGCACGCTTTTACCCAAGGGTATGCGCACGCGCACACCGACTTGCGGGGCTGACCAGTCAGCAGGCCAACGGTAATGAAACGTGCGTCGCAAGGGCGATGCTACGGCAATATCAACAACGATATGCTTGGGTGGTGTCATAGCAGTGCAGGGGTCACGCGACCCATGCGGCTAATTTTTTCAGGCATAGGCTGTTGAGTTTCTCGGCACGTTGCTGGCTGTCAGCTTCGTTGTAGCAGCGCAGTTCAGGCGCGTTGCCCGATGGACGAATATGCACAATCTCACCATTGTCCAAGGTGATACGCAGACCATCGGTGGTGTCGAAGTGTTGGGCTGGATTGAGTTCGGGCGTGAGCCATGCGTTCATGGTCTTTAAACCACCCTCAAGCAAGGCAGCAAGGTGAGACTGACTGCACGAGACAGGTACATCTTTGAGGCGACCGCTGCTGGTAAAGCGTGGCGGTAATTGCTTTACAAGCTGAGAGATCGGCGCATCGCCTGCTGCCATTAACACCGCCAACGGTACGATGATAGCATCCCGCGTGGGTAGGGCGGTGAGGGTGCGCCCTTGGTGTTCGATGGTGGTGGCAGTTAAAAATCCGCCATTGGCTTCGTAACCCACTACCGTGCGGTGACCATCGGCCACCGCATCTTGCATGGCTGCAATCACATAAGGCGAGCCAATGCGCGTGCGTCGCACATCATCAAAGTGACCTGAAATCTCCAACGCGCTGTTGCTGCTGACGGGGGTAATCACGCTGTCTGCCTGCATATATTGCGCACATAAAATACCAGCAACATCGCCGCGCAGCCATTGCCCGTGTTCGTCGCTGATGAGCGGACGGTCGCCATCACCATCGGCTGAAACAATGGCATCAAACGAATATTCCGCTGCCCAAGCTGCCGCCAGTTCCACATCTTCGGGGCGAATGGCTTCGGTATCCACAGGGATAAAATGTTCCGAGCGTCCCAGCGTGATGACGGTTGCGCCAAGGGCTTCGAGTACATCGACGTAGGTATCGCGCAACACAGTGGAATGCTGGTACACGCCAATACGTCGTCCGCGCAAGCAATCGGCAGGAAAGAAGCTTTGGTAGCGTTGTAG
>JAUZQP010000162.1 GCA_030950965.1 Mariprofundaceae bacterium | reverse complement strand
CCTGTTTCCAAGCCCGTGTCCGCTAACGCCAAGCGCCCAATATGGGTGCGCGTCAAACCTTCGACATGATTACCCAAAGCCGCAAACATGCGCCGCACTTGATGGTAACGCCCTTCGTGCAGGACAAGCTGGGCATGACGTTCATCCACCACCGTCAGTTCGGCAGGCAAGCAAGGACGGTCATCAGCTTCCAGCATCAATGCACCACTCGCCATACGTTCTACCACATCATCTGCCATCGGACGCGCCAACTGCACATCGTAGGTTTTGCTGATGTTATGCTTAGGGCTGGTCAAACGGTGATTCAACTGCCCATCATCGGTGAAAATCAATAAACCAGCGGTATCTTTATCCAAACGTCCCACACTATTAAACGGCGGTTTACGATCTAACCAACGCTCAGGGAAGTCCTCAAAGACCAGCCCGCCCTCTTCTTTGCGCGAGCACACTTTATCCAGCGGCTTGTGGTAGATGATAGTCAAGCCATCAGGGTGATCCAGCGCCTTGCCTTCTAATAAGACATCGTCCGCAGAGACTTTTTGATTCGTACCTTTAGCTGGTTTACCTGCCACTTCGATCCAGCCGCTCTGAATCCAATAACCGACATCGCGACGCGAGCCATAACCCAAACGGGACAATAAACGATCCAAGCGTTCTTCTGCCATCAATCTTCCCCTTGCTCGCGTCCGCCAACGGAAGGCGCACACGCCAACACACGATCTGCCATCCGTGAGAAAGGCAGGCTTTGCACCCAAACCGTGCCGTGACCCGACAACTTCGCCAGCACCATACCTTCACCGGCAAACAGCATGGACTTCAGACCGCCAGCTAAACCAATATCATAATCAATGCCCGCCGTCATCGCCACCAAGCAACCCGTATCTACACGCAAGGTTTCGCCGCGCAACTCCTTACGTACCAAAGCACCACCCGCATGAATAAACGCCAAACCATCGCCTTCCAAGCGTTGTAAAATAAAGCCCTCACCGCCAAAAAAACCTGCTCCCAAGCGTTTACTAAAAGCAATACCCATACGCGTACCTTTAGCAGCACACAAAAACGAATCTTTTTGACACAACAGTTCACCGCCAATCGTGGACAAGTCCACAGGCAGCACCGTGCCAGGGTATGCCGCCGAGAATCCTACTCGCTGCTTGCCCGAACCTTCGTTGGTGAAATGGGTAAGAAACAGCGACTCCCCTGTCAGCATACGCTTACCCGCGCCAAACAGCTTGCCTAACATGCCACCTTCCGAGCCATCGCCCATGCGCGCCTCAAAAGCAACATCCTGATCCATCCACGTCATCGCGCCTGCTTCGGCAATCACTGTCTCACCAGGATCGAGCTCTACCTCCACCATCTGACCGTGACCGATCAATTCATAGTCCACTTCATGACTCTGCTGTGCCATTACTATCTCCTTAACATGAGGTTACACACTATGGGGAATGGGTGCCCACAAGGAGCCCCCTACAATATCCCATGCATTACCTGCCGTAGGGCATCCCTTGTGGGTGCCCGACTTATAGGTGTAAAGAAATCCATATCCCTTACAACGAAACAATCGCCGTAAATATGTTCCCTTCACGATCATCAATAAACTCAATCGCATCATAGGCTTTAACCTGAATTATTCATAAATCGTCGTGATGATTGCGTAGAAACTTTGTTTGTAACGGATGCCTTGCTGGGAGTAGCGTACCAATGGATACGCTCGACTAGCAGGGTATTCGTTGCAGACAAAGGGGCAAGCAAGGGCGCGACAGTATTTGTGAATAATTCAGGTTAAGTGCGCGGCGAATACCACCCAAGCTATTACCCAGGCAGTCTTGCGGCGGCGGATTCGAGTTCGGCGCGTTGCTCTTCTACTTGCTGCAATTCATCTTTCACTTTTGTCACCACGTCATCGGGAGCGTTTTTCAAAAAGCGTTCGTTACCCAGCTTGGCGTTTAACTTATCCGCTGTTTTTTGCAGACGAGCGAGGTTCTTGCTGATGCGCGCTCGTTCTTCATCGAGGTTGACCAAACCAGCCAACGGCAACCACACCGTGCAGCCATTCAGTGGTGCGACTGCCGCCCCATCCACTTGCGCATCGACAGCAATAAAGCTGAGAGTTTCGATACGCGCCAAGCTCTTCAGCAATGGTGCTTGCGCTTGCAAATAGTCCGCAACTTCACCTTCCACGGCAATCATCGCGGTGACCTTTTTACCAGGCGACACATTCATTTCACCACGAATAGAACGAATGGCAGACACTATATCCATCACCAACGCCATGCGCGGCGATGCAGCTTCACAGACCAACGTTTTCGGCCATGCAGCAACCGCTAACATGCTGTCTGCACCGTGTAATTGACGGAACAATGTTTCGGTAATAAAGGGACAAATCGGATGCAGCATACGCAGCCATTGATCCAACACAGTGAGCATCACCACCTGCGTTTCCGCTTTAACTGCCTCATCGTCACCGTAGAGCGCGACCTTGGCTGCTTCCACATACCAATCACAGTAGTTACCCCAAATGAAAGCATACAACGACGAAGCTACTTCGTGGAAGCGGTAAGCTTCCAAGTCCGCTTCCACCTGCGCCAAGGTGTTGTTCAACTCACCAATAATCCAACGGTTCACTTCCTGGTTTGGCTGACAAGTCACATCGGGCGCAGCATCGCCGCGATTCATGAATACAAAACGCGCAGCATTCCAGATCTTATTCATGAAGTTACGGTTGGACTCAATACGCTTGGTGTCCAGCTTAATGTCCCGCCCTGGTGTTGCCATGTGCGCCAAGGTGAAGCGCAGTGCATCCGCGCCATAGCTGTCGATGATCTCCAACGGGTCAATCACATTACCCTTGGACTTGGACATTTTCTGCCCTTGGGCATCGCGAATCAGGGCATGAATATAAATATCACGGAACGGTACATCGCCCGTAAACTTCAGCCCCATCATAATCATTCTAGCGACCCAGAAGAAAATAATATCAAAGCCTGTAACCAGCACTTGCGTAGGGTAAAAACGCGCCAGCTCTTCCGTTTTCTCAGGCCAGCCAAGGGTGGAGAATGGCCATAAGGCAGAAGAAAACCATGTATCCAACACATCTTCATCTTGATGGATATGCGAGCCGCCACAACCTTGGCACTGCGTAGGTTCGCCTTTCGCTACAGTGATATGATCGCAATCGTCACAATACCATGCAGGAATACGATGTCCCCACCACAGTTGACGAGAAATACACCAATCTTGGATATTACGCATCCATTCAAAATAGGTTTTATCCCAATGACCAGGCACAAAACGAATATCACCCTGCTCAACCGCTGCAATCGCCGGCTCTGCCAACGGTTTAATATCCACATACCATTGATCGGTCAAATAGGGTTCAATCACCGCATGCGAACGATCGCCACGACCGATTTTATGTTTATGCGCCTCGACCTTGTAGAGCAAGCCCGCAGCATCTAGGTCAGCCACAATATGTTCCCGTGCTTCGTAACGATCCATGCCATGGTACACTTCAGGAATCGCCGCATCAGCAATAATATGCGCTCGATGGGTGAAAATATTCATCAACGGTAGGTCGTGACGCTGACCGACTTCGTAATCATTAAAGTCATGCGCTGGTGTAATCTTCACACAGCCTGTACCGAATTCAGGATCCACATAGTCATCCGCAATCACAGGGATGGTGCGCCCCATCAACGGCAACACCAGCTCTTTTCCGATTAAATACGCATACCGTTCATCGTCGGGATGAACCGCCACCGCCGCATCACCGAGCAGGGTTTCTGGGCGCGTAGTGGCAATAATCACATGTTCATTCGGCGTGTCAGCAATGGGGTAACAAATATGCCAGAAATGCCCCTCTTCTTCCTCGTGTTCTACCTCTAGGTCAGAGACTGCCGTTTCCAACACGGGATCCCAGTTGACCAGACGCTTACCACGGTAAATCAGTCCCTCTTCATACAAACGGACAAACACTTCACGCACCGATTCGGACAAACCATCGTCCAGCGTAAAACGTTCACGACTCCAATCGCACGATGCACCGATGCGCTTCAACTGACTAACAATCGTGCCCCCAGAATGCTCCTTCCACTGCCATACCCGCTCCAAAAAGGCTTCGCGCCCCATATCACGACGGTGCAAGCCCTCCTTATCAAGTAGCCGTTCCACCACCATCTGCGTCGCAATACCCGCATGGTCGGTACCCGGTTGCCACAGTACGGATTTGCCCTGCATGCGCTGCCAGCGAATCAACATATCCTGAATCGTAAAGGTGAAAGCATGCCCCATGTGCAGGCTGCCCGTTACGTTAGGCGGCGGAATCACAATGCAGTACGCCTCATCTGCTACCGCAGCAGGACGGAAGGCATCCGACTGCAACCAGCTTTCGTTAATGATCGGCTCGACGGCCTGCGGGTCGTAAGTTTTATCCAATTCGTTCATAGTATTCTCTTGTCTTAAAGGGATTAGTGCGGTAATTTTAATGGCTTAAAGAGGGGTCACGCTGACGCGTTGCGGTCATTTCCAGCACACGCTTTTGTAAGGATTCATCAATCCATGCATTCAGCGAAGCTTCAATGCGTGCGTTTACATCGGTGTAAATCTGCGCCACCAATGCTTCCACCTGCTCCTCATCAAGCTGGAGGTGTTCCAGCGACAACGCCACATGAGCAGTCGATACCGGTGATGAAACCATCATCTCTTCGGTCAACATCATACGTGGGACTTCTTCAAAATGATTATGTTCTAGGTCGGCCACTTCGTTTGTAGCGACATCTTTAGGGGGGGCACCGTCAGGGACACGACCTTTACGCTCGCTATGGCGTAGCATGTCATCCAAACGTTCAAATATTTGTTCTGAATCCAGTTCCTGCTTCATCTGCGCAATGGTAGTTATGCCACAGCTTTTTGCCAGTCCGCAAACGAAAAAAGGCTGGAATATAAATTCCAGCCTTTCAAAAAAACAGTGTTTACTATGTGCAGAAGTGGCTTACGCCAGGTAATCATTCACTCCCCCCACTGATTTTTCCGCCCTCTGCGTTGAAAGTGCTCATTTACCCAAGCGTAAACTGCGCGCTTTCGCCTTGATGGCGAAAAAACAGAGGGGTGTGAATGATTACTACGCCAGTGCTTTTACCGAAGTATTCAAGCGAGAAACACGACGTGATGCTTGGCTAGCATGAATCAAGCCTTTGCGTCCAGCGCGGTCAAGCATCGAAATTGCAGTACCCAATAAAGCGTTAGCTCCATCTTTATCACCAGCAGCAACAGCAGCTTGAACTTTTTTAATAGCAGTACGCATTTCTGAGCGTTGCCCACGATTCTGCGTACGTTTTTTTTCGTCTTGACGAGCACGTTTGAGTGCGGATACATGGTTAGCCACGGTGATGTCTCCAAATAATATAAAGAAATAACGGGCATCGACAAGGCTCACCCGAGAAAAGTCGGCGGATAATATGGTCTAGGCTATTTTTGTCAATGTAAAAACTCAAGAGCCAGCAACTCTCATGATGCTTGTTCTGCTTCGCGAATAGCTCACGCGCTTACCTGTTCGCTGAATAATGCTCAGGCTGAGTGTCTCATTCATGAGAGTTACTGCTCAAAAAAACTTCAACACCGCAAAATTTGTCATCCATACATCTCAGCTTCAAAGCCAACAATATTACGCTCAATACTATTAAAACTCACCCCAATCAGCCAAACTTCGCCATCTCCCACATATTTTTCAGCATAACCTTTAGCCTTAATTTGTGCCAACGCGCTGCCATCGCCTTCCATGTCAACCACCTTAAATTCGATAATAAAGATACGATGTTCTAACTTCACAGTTATATCAATACGTCCTTTACTGGTCGCATCTTCGGCGACCACTTCCAACCCAAGGGCGGAAAAATAGCAGTAAACGATGGAACAATAATAACCTTCATAGTGTGCTAGCTGATTATTGCGGTACCAATCGTGTGGAATGGAGGCAAAAAAAGTATGGAATAAATCACGCAACGCATAAGGATCACCTGATGTGAGGCAACGGTAAAGAGCCAAGCTATTCTTCTGCCGCACCGCACTGCGATGAACCAAATAGTTGAGGATATTTTTATGCAGCGAATGCCACACCTCATAGTTGGGCGTTTTCAATGTGTAAACCAGATCACCCGCAATCTGCTGTTTACTCTCAATGGTCAAATAGCCCGTTTGAAACAGTAATGGCTCTATCTCGATACAACCAACATCGAAGCTACTCAGCAGATTGTTATCCGCCTCAATCGAATGCAAATCAGGGATGTAATACTGATTCTGTTGTAACATCCGTATGAGAAAGGACGGACTACCCGTCTCGAACCAATAGTTGCGAAACTCACGTTTATCCAAATAAAGTAACACATCAAACGGATTGTAAACAGGTTCGCCATCAAAGTTGTAACCATTGTACCAGCGGCGAACTTCATCCATATCCACGCCGTCCAGCCAAGCATCGAAGGTATGACGCAGTTCAACATCCGTGTAACCGCAAAGGCTGGCATAACGGCTATCTAGCGTAATATCTTGTAAATTATTCAAACCACTAAACAGCGAAACCTTGGAGAACTTGCTTACCCCCGTAAGCAGCGCGAAACGAATATGACTGTCCGAATCTTTAATGACGGAATAAAAGCCTTTCAAGCCTTCGCGCACGGCAATGGCTATGTCATCGCGCCCTGCCACCAAGTTATCAAGAATCGGTTTATCGTATTCGTCGATCAACAACACAACTGGCTGCCCAAATTTCTTTTTTGCCCGACTAATGAGATCACCGAAACGCCCAGGAATGCCTTCGCTTAATGGCGGCAGCTTAAACTCGCGTTCGTAACCAGCTAAAATATCGCGCAAGCGGCTATCCAAGGCTTCGCGGCTATCCACCATACCGCCACCGAAGCTGATATGCATAACAGGGTAGGACTTCAACCAATCCCAATAAGGTTCTATAGCAAGACCATGGAACAACTTGCGTTTACCCGCAAAGAGTGCGGCGAGCGTACTCACCAACAACGATTTACCAAAACGGCGCGGGCGGGAAATAAAGTAATATTGCCCGCCCTCCACCAATGGTTGAATCAATCCTGTTTTATCAACATAACAACAACCTTCATCTATCATTTTTTCAAAGGTTTGAATGCCGATGGGTAGTTTTTTACGCATAAAACATATCCTTTCAGCGGTAGCCACGCGGGAATTTATAACCAAAGCCCCAACGCCATGCCGTGGGTAACCATGGTGTGCCACCGACGCGAACGCCTACATACATCACCATAGCAACCCACGGATGACCACGAGCGGCAACACAGCGCATCACTTCAATGTCAGCTTCGCGCCGTTGTTGCCGTGTGCCACCACGCCAATAGGCACGATCATGCTCGACGCAACAACCACCCCAATCACCATCCGGGAATAGGGTACATTGGTCGGTAACAAAGGGTTTGATCGGTTCATCTTGACCGTGGGGATGTTCAGTCATCACACCACCCGTAAATCGACACCCATTTTATGGAAGGTGGGTGTGAGCAGTTCAATGGCATAGCGTTCATGTTCTTTGACCGCTTCCTGGAAGCGGTACCAGTCGCTATTTTGATACGTATCTAGGTCATGCCAAAAGTATTCGTCTTTAAA
>JAUZQP010000161.1 GCA_030950965.1 Mariprofundaceae bacterium | reverse complement strand
GCTGCGTTGTTGTTTGCAACGTGCTACCCACTGTTTTTTACTGGCGGCAATGGTGTTAAGCATCGTACTCATGCTTTCACCTGCTGCGTACATGTAACCAGCGCGTCCAACGTCTTGGCAACAGCGCCTGAATCAATGGCTGCTGCCGCCTGCTGTAAACCCTCGCTGATCCCTTCTGCTTTGCCACATAACCATAGCGCAGCAGCGGTGTTGAGTAATACAATATCACGCCCTGCACCACGTTGACCTGCAAAGATATGGCGTAAAATATCGGCATTAGTCGCTGCATCCGCACCTGCTAAGGTGGCTGGGGTAGTCATCGGTACACCAAAATCGAGCGGATCAATTTCAAAGGGCTTTAATGCTGAACCCTGCTCGACCAAAATAGCATCGGTGATGGTCGTGGTGGTGATTTCATCCAAGCCATCGCGACCATGCACCACCAAAGCACGTTGCACGCCCAATTGTTGCAATGCGCCAGCCACCAGTTCCAACTTATCACGACTGTAGACCCCCAAAATTTGGAAGTCAGCACCTGCAGGATTGGTTAATGGTCCCAGTAGATTAAAAATGGAACGCACTGCTAATTCACGGCGCACGGGTGCAGCATGACGCATGGCAGGGTGGTGACCTGGTGCAAACAAAAAGCCGATGCCTGTTGCATCAATACATTGCGCCACCTGTTCGGGTGGAATATCCAAGCGTACGCCCAGCGCTTCTAATACATCGGCACTGCCTGAACGCGAGGAAATTGCCCGATTGCCATGTTTTGCAACCGCTTGTCCACAGGCTGCTACGACCAAGGCAACAGCGGTGGAGATGTTAAACGTATTCGCGCCATCGCCACCCGTACCGCAGGTATCCAGTAAAGGCGTGGCCGTCGGATGAATGTGGTACGCAGCCGCACGCATGGCGCGCGCCGCACCTGCAATATGCTCTGCCGTTTCGCCGCGAATACTCAGCCCCATCAGAATAGCTCCGATTTGGGCGGTACTGAGTTCCCCTGCCATTAAGGCGGTGAATACGATTTCGACATCATCACCGCTAACGGCTATGCCACTTTGCAACTGCTGAATCATGGTTTGTGCATTACTCATGGACGCATCTCCAGAAAGTTTTTTAACATGGCATGACCGTGTTCGCTTAAAATAGATTCGGGATGGAATTGTACACCAAAGGTCGGATGCTGGCGGTGTTGCAATGCCATTAACTCACCTTCGGCTGTCCACGCGGTGGCTTCTAACACTTCGGGCAAGGGCTCTTCCACAATCAAGGAGTGGTAGCGCGTAGCCGTCATCGGCGATGGAATACCTTGGAAGATGCCTTTGCTATGATGCTCAATGAGGCTGGTTTTGCCGTGCATTAAACGCGGCGCACGCACCACCGAGCCACCAAACACAGCGGCAATGGATTGATGCCCCAAGCACACGCCTAAGATCGGCAGCGTACCTGAATAAGCGGCAATCATTGCCATAGAAACGCCTGCTTCCAAGGGCGTACAGGGACCAGGTGAAATCAAGATGCGCTGCACATCGCGTTCAGCCACCTCTTCAACGGTAATATGGTCGTTGCGAATGACCAGCGGCGTTTCGCCCAGCTCACCCAAATATTGCACCAAGTTATAGGTGAATGAATCGTAATTATCGATAACCAGCGTACTCATGCTGTCTGCTCCTGTGCTTCTGCCAACGCAATCGAGCGGAACATGGCCGTTGCCTTGTTGATACACTCCTGATGCTCATTAGCGGGGACGGAATCGGCAACAATCCCTGCGCCTGCTTGAACGTGAATCTGCCCATCCTCAATGACTGCTGTGCGAATAATAATCGCCGTATCCATCTGGTCGCCGCCGTAAGAGATATGACCGATGCAACCACCATACGCTCCACGCGGCCGACCTTCTAGCTCATTAATCACCTGCATGGCACGAACCTTCGGCGCACCCGAAAGTGTGCCTGCCGGAAAGGTTGCCGCGAGCAAGTCCAGCGCGTCGGCATCGTCACGCATCTGCCCTTCGACTTGGGAAACAATGTGCATGACATGAGAATAACGCTCTACCACCATTTGCTCGGTCACTTCCACTGTACCATAACGGCATACACGCCCTAGGTCGTTGCGCCCTAAATCCACTAACATCACATGCTCGGCACGTTCTTTGGCATCGCCTAATAATTCTGCTTCCAAGCGCGCATCATCATCACTATCAACACCGCGAGGGCGAGTTCCTGCAATGGGGCGCACCCGCGCTGTGCTACCTGATTTTTGCACCAAAATCTCGGGCGAAGAACCGACCAATACACAATCACCAATGTGCATATAAAACAGATAGGGCGAAGGGTTGATATGACGTACAGCGCGATACACATACAGCGGATCAGTACGCAGCGGCGAACTAAAACGCTGGGATAATACCACTTGGAAGACATCGCCAGCCAAAATATATTCTTTTGCTTGCATGACCATTGCTTCGTATTGCGCTTGCGCCATGTTTGATGGCGGTAAACTGGTATCCGTTACCACATCCAAGTTCAAGGGAGCAAGCGGGGTTGGGCGCAATAAAGAATGACTAAGCCGCTCTACATGCTCTAACGCCGCTATCTCATCCATGCCGGCAACACATACATGCATCACGCCTTGTAAATTATCCACCACCACAAAACGATCAATCAACATAAACGCTGCCAGAATGCCGCAATCATCACGGGGGGTGATGCCAGGTTCAAAGGCGGGAATCATATCATAAGAGAAATAGCCCACCGCGCCGCCAGTGAAGGGAAGGTTATGGGTGGTTTCCACGGCGGGTTGGGTAATAACCTGCTGGCGAATCCATGCCTGCACATCCCCTTCAGGCTGGTGTTCTGCTGCGCCATCACGCGGCTGAAGGTGCAGGCCATTGCTGCGTTGCACGGCAACACAAGCGGGTTCAATGCCGATAATGCTGTATCGTCCCCAACGCTCGCCGCCCTCGGCACTCTCCAGTAGAAAGCAATCCCCCTCGCGATGCAAGCGGGAAAAAATTGATAGCGGTGTGTCGCAGTCAGCTGACAACGTGCGTTGAAAAAGTTTCATGATCGTTTCTTCTTATCCATAAGGTGTAAACCGTGGCGAACGCTAAAGGCTAGCCCATCGAACACAACCGCAGGCGCGTATTTTACTGGCTTATCCATGTTCACACTACCTTTTAGTTCATTGACAGAGCATCAAGCCCCTTCATACTGCACCCCGTGCTAGGAGGTTGTCTGAGAATAGAAAGACCTACTGCGAAATCCCCATTTCGGCCATGATTTCCGCCTGTTTTCGTTAAATAGCCCTGCTATTCGCCTCAAACAGCCGAAAATCATGACTCAAAATGGGAATCCCTCGCTACAGTCTCTATTTTCGGACAGCCTCCTAAACGCAAAAATTAAACCATAGTAGGAGCGATGATATGAAAGCAAACGATGCAGTGAAAAAATTAATGGATGTTGACGGTGCGGTTGCCGCTATGATTGTGGATTCGGAGACAGGATTGATTTTAGCCCAAGAGTCACATGATTTTGATACTGATACAGCAGCAGCAGGTAACACCGCTGTCATTCAAGCCAAACTTAAAACCATGAAGATGTTGAAGCTGGATGACAATATTGAAGACATGTTGATTTCTTTGGGTAAACAACTGCATTTAATTGCGCTCTACCCTGCTAATCAATCTATTTTTGGCTATTTAGTGACGAATAAATCAGGTGCAAACTTAGGTATGTCTCGCGCCACGCTGAAAAATACGATGGCAAGTTTGCATATATAACTCTGACGGTTGTCAATACTGCTGCGCATGGCGTACAGGGTGATTGCATCAAAACATCTATTGTTTTCAACAGGTTATATTTTCAACAACCTTTTTTATCACGCTAATCTATAGGAGCGAACCTTGCCGTAATTATAACCTATTGTTTATAAAGTAACTTTTGATGCAATCACCCTGCCGAAGTTTGCCCTCCCATTTAAAAAACGGTATCAGGCTTTCATCTTGTTGGTATTCTT
>JAUZQP010000160.1 GCA_030950965.1 Mariprofundaceae bacterium | reverse complement strand
GTAGTGCCTTTGTACCGCTAAACTTCCGTATTAAACACCTCAAACAAATCGAAATATATTTGGAAGTAATTGCGCAAGATATGCCTGCTTTGGTGATGCGTGCCTACAAAGTAGGTGTCTTGCATATTAAAGACAAAGCGTCTCAAAGTCCTCGCTTATACCAAGAGATGGTGCATGTTATCGGGGTAGCGATTGAATTAGCTGTCCGTAATGTATTGCGTGGCTTTGCCTTGCATCTTCCTCCGCCCGTGCTGGATGTTCGCCAAACATTTGACATGGCACGGCTGGGGTTGGTTATCGCACGCACGCTTGATCTCTCGCAGGCCGAAGAGGATATTAACCGTCTCAAACAGGCCTTTATTCAGCATGAGCTATTGCGCCGTATGGATATGTTCAGTCTCACCGAGCGAGAGCAGAAGATTATTAGCCATCGTTTGCTCGATTTTATTCATCATGCTGATGTCGAATTTTCGCGCTCTGGCGAAATCCCTAGTCACCTTGGTTCAGGTCCCTACCTAGTATCGCGCATGGATTACCCTCACATGAAGCCGCGCCGCTCGGGACAATTGTCAGATGTATTGCCGCTCAATGCTTTTTTAATTCATGCGGCTACGTTGTTCCGTCAAGCGGCTAAGGCAGTGGATGCCTCTCATTCGACCTTTCAAATTGAACTGGATGTTCCCGAATTGTGTTTGGAAGATGATGCGCGCTCGTTCGCGTTGTGCGGTGCTATGCTGTTGCGCACATTCAAAACATTGGAGCGGCCAGCGCGACAAAATTTAAACGAAGCTCGACTTAGCGTGCCTATACGCCCCGCATTAATGCAGGCAGAGGGGTTGTACGCGCTCAACCCTGCAGATACGTACCATGCTTGGGCAGTGGTTAATTTATCTCAATACGGTGTGATGTTGGAAAGTATGAATGCACCTTTTCTTGTCTCCTCTTTGGTTGAAATTAAATTAGCATCTACGTTGCGCTATGGGTTGGTACGTTGGTACCGAGCCAGTTTGCAGGGTTATGTTAAATGCGGTATCGAATTTACTGCTTCTGAGATGATTGCGGCAAAAGTTACCCTGCTCAACTTTGCCAATTCTGACTCCAACGATACATATTGGTTAGCCCTGTTGGAAAAAGTTCCTTCCGGTTGGAATGTCTGGCTGGGTGGCTGGCAGGGGATTCCTGTTCCGATGACCGTCATGATTAAGCGCGAGAAAAAGGCGCGTACGATTTGTCGTATGATTCCAACAGGTGAAAGTGGTGAAAATTATGCCATTTTTCATATTACTCAAATCATGGAAGAAAATGAAGCCTGAATTCGCATCATAACGGCTCTTGCTATCATAATCGTTGTGATAATTGCGGATAAAGGGGCAATCGGTTCTGATGTGCCAGTTGATCAGGCAGAGGGGGAATAATACCACTTTTAAACATGGTAGTATTGGAGAATATACGACATTGACTGGTTTTATTATTTTGGGGCTATCACAATGAAAACATTATTTCTTATACGTCATGCACAATCGGATTGGGGTGATCCCATGACTCCAGATCAACAGCGCCCCTTAAATGCGAGTGGTATGCGTGATGCTCCGCGTATGGGATGCATGATGAAGGAGCGAAATTGGCGGGCAGGTCGTTGGCTGTGCAGTACGGCACTGCGTGCACAACAAACGGCAGCATTCATGTGTAATGAGTTGGACTACCCTGAGCGTGATATTTATTTCAGCGATGCCCTCTATTTAGCTGAGCCACAAGCGATTTTAAATCAATTGGCACGCATGGATAAAAACTTAGATTCACTCGCCGTAGTGGCGCATAACCCAGGTATTAGCGAGCTTGCCACCCAAATGGGCTTGCCCTCTTTCGGAGGTGTTCCCGCTGGTGCGGTCATGGTATTCACCTTGGATATTGACCATTGGTTTAAGTTAATAGAAGGGCACTTCACCGCCGAAGCGATAGGCTACGAAACACCTGAACGTGTCGCTGCTAGCCCACCTAAGGTCACTCGCAAGAAATAACCCACCAAACTAGCTTGTCTTTTTGCCCAGCATCGGCGTTGCAAAAAAAGCTTACATAGCAAGCTATGCTTTGTTTTTTGCGCCTTGATGCGGAACAAAAATCCTACGCGATTTTGGTAGGTTATTTATTGCGAGTTACCTAACCTGAATTATTCATGAATCGTTGTGATGATTGCGTAGAACCTTTGTTTGCAACGGATGTCTTGTCAGGAGTAGCGTACCAATAGATACGCTCGACTGACGAGGCGTTCGTTGCGGATAAAGGGGCAAGCAAGGGCGCGACAGTATTTGTCAATAATTTAGGCTAAGGCAACTCGCACTAAGTCATGATAGTTTTTTTGTCATTAATGCTAAGAATAGGTATTTTAAATAAAAATTTGATTTTTTTCTTAACTTTATTATGTTTCATGGTGTTGTGTTGTATTCGTAGAGCACACTGAGATTGAGGTCGGCATGTTTGACATGCTGCAAAGGATTATTTGATGATTGATGTAACACTGCGGGCTGGTATGTTAGAAAAACGTAGGGAAGACGCTGTGGTGATTCCCCTACTTGCTGGAAGAAAGTTAACCGCAGTATGTAACCACTTACCTGAAGAAACCGCTGAATTTCTTAAAAACTTCCTGCGTAACTTTGACAGTAAAGGTGGCTTTGGCGACATCCACACCTTGTACCAAGTGCCTGGCTTGCATTGTTATCGCCTCGTGCTGGTTGGCACAGGTGAAGAAAAATCACTGACACTGGATGGTCTGCGTCGTTTATCCGCCAAAGTAAGTCGGAAACTGGAAAAAAGCGGTGCGCGATCTGCGGCATGCTACCTCGCAGATGCCGAAGCGCGCGCCACTTCGCTGGTCGATCGCATTCAAGCGGTGAGTGAAGGCATTACCCTTGGTCTTTACACCTTTGACCATTACAAAACGAAAAAGAATGAACAGCATCGTCCACTGCAACGTGCCTTTGTGATGATTTTGGATCGCACGCGCGAAACGCTAGCAATGTGTCAGCAAGCTTTGGCGCGTGGTGTGTCGATTGCCGAAGGGGTGAACTTCGCGCGCGATCTGGCGAATCACCCTGGTAATGTATGCACACCAGCATACATTGCAGCGCAGGCGTTGAGCTTGCAAGACGACCACATCAGCGTGGAAGTGATGGATAAAGCGGCGATTGAAGCCGCAGGATTTCGCGCCTTGCTTGCCGTCAACCAAGGCTCTGCCAAAGAGCCACGTTTTATTGTATTACGCTACAACGGTGCCGAAGACGACAGCGCGCCGATTGCTTTGGTGGGCAAAGGGCTGACCTTCGATGCTGGTGGCATCAGCATTAAACCTGGTCCTAAAATGGACGAAATGAAGTATGATATGTGCGGTTCAGCGACTGTTCTGGGGGTATTCAAAGCGGCTAGCGCGTTGGGTTTGAAGGCGAACCTGCTGGGCGTGATTCCTTCGACCGAAAATCTTTTGGGTGCAGCTGCATTTAAGCCTGGTGATATTATTACAGCTTACAATGGTACCACCATCGAAGTGCTGAATACCGATGCTGAAGGTCGTTTAATTTTAGCTGATGCCTTGGCATGGGCAGCGGAACAGAATCCTGCTGAAATCATTGATTTTGCTACCTTGACGGGCGCATGTGTGGTTGCTTTAGGTTCGCAAGCCAGTGGCTTGATGGGTAATCATAAACCGTTACTCAAAGCATTGAGTGCAGCGGGTGATCGCACCCATGATCGCGTGTGGGAACTGCCTATGTATGAAGAGTACCAAAAGCAAATTGACAGTCATATCGCGGATATTCGCAACATTGGCGGTCCAGGCGCAGGGACGATTACTGCGGCATGTTTCTTGTCTCGTTTTATTGGTGAACACCACTGGGCGCATGTCGATATTGCTGGTACAGCGTGGAATATGCAGGGTGATGCACTGGCAGCCAAAGGCGCGACAGGCGCTGCTGTTCGTTTGACGCTGGATTATTTGATGCATCGCTTTGCTATGGATGATCGCTCTGAAGTAGATCATGAGGACGCAGATTCTTGAAATCTCGCATAACGATGGCCATACCTTTGGGTATGGTCATCGGCCTGCTGCTGTCCATACCTATTTACTATAACAACATCGCTTTATTTCGTTGGATCAACGGTCATGCCAATGCTTTGCTGGATCTGCCGATGGGTGTTCTCAGCGGTTTTGGCGACGGTTTGGTGATCGCTTTGGTGGTGGGCGTGGTAATGTTTTACCGTTTACGCGTTGGCACGGCGGCATTATTGGCGTTTATCGCATCAGGCATTATCGCACAGTTGATTAAACGTTCGTTTG
>JAUZQP010000016.1 GCA_030950965.1 Mariprofundaceae bacterium | reverse complement strand
TAGGTTAGGAGGTAGATCTTGAATATCGGAGGAACACTGATTGCGGGTGCGGCGGCTGGTGCGTTGCACGGCACGATGGCTGTACCAGGTGATAAATCCATGTCACACCGCAGCATTATGTTGGCAGCACTGGCTGATGGTGTAACGGAAATTCACGGCTTTTTACCAGGTGAGGATAATATATCTACCGCTGAGCTGTTTGTAACCATGGGTGCAAGCATAGAATGGCTGAATGATGAAAAAACATCATTGCGCGTCCGTGGTGTCGGTCTGCATGGTTTGAATGAGCCAGACTGTGTGTTGGATGCTGGTAATGCAGGCACTTGTGTGCGTTTAGTGAGTGGTATTCTTGCGGGTCAGGATTTTCATAGCGTGTTGGTGGGGGATGCCTCCTTGCACCGCCGCCCGATGTTGCGCGTAGTAGCACCGTTGAGGGATATGGGAGCGACCATTGATGGGCGCGAACAGGGGGCATATTTGCCGCTGGCGATTCGCGGCCAGCGTTTGCGTGGTACAACGCATGCTATGAATGTTGCCAGCGCGCAGGTGAAGTCCTGTTTGTTGCTCGCTGGTTTGTATGCCGATGGTGAAACCCGTGTGAAAGAACCCCGTCCCACGCGCGATCATACCGAGCGTATGTTACCACTATTTGGCCAGTCGGTGAGTCAGCATGATGGCTATATCGTGTTGCAGCCCACGGGTAGTTTATCGGCGCCGAAGCAAGCCATTCATATTCCTGCCGATCCCTCATCAGCCGCTTTTTTTGCTGTTGCAGCTGCTTTGGTCGATGGTTCACATGTGGATTTCGAAGCTGTTGGTATCAACCCCCGACGCGATGGTTGGCGGCGAATTTTACTCGCTATGCAGGCGAAGATATGCACCACACCATGTGCTGATGTAGGTCAAGAACCTGTGGCACAGCTACAGGTTGCCGGTGCGCGTTTGCAGGGGGTGCATGTGGATGCTACTGACGTGCCTGATGCTATTGATGAATTCCCTGTGTTATTTGTCGCAGCAGCGTTGGCAGAGGGGACATTTGTACTCAGTGGCGCGGAAGAGTTGCGGGTAAAAGAGTCTGATCGCATAGCCAGTATGGTTGCTGCTTTGCAAGCTGCTGGTGCTGACATAGAGGAGCGTCCTGATGGTGTAATTATCCGTGGTCGCGCTCGCTTAGCCGGTGGTGTGACGGTGGATGCGCATGGTGATCATCGCATTGCTATGGCGATGGCCGTGGCAGCGCAATGTTCAGATGCGCCGATTACGATTCATCATGCCGCAGCGATCGCTACCTCATTCCCAGGTTTTGTCGCCAAGGCCCAGGGGTTGGGGATGAATCTACGCTGGCAGGAGAACGCATGAGTACCGCTATACCTCATTTGCAAATCGCCATTGATGGCCCAGCAGGTTCGGGCAAAGGCAGCGTCGCAGCGGAAGTGGCAAAAACTTTGGCTTTACCCGTGCTAGACACGGGCTTGCTGTATCGCTTTGTTGCTTGGCAAGTGCATGAAAACAATTGCCCTATCGATGATGAAGCGGCTATCAAAACGCTGGTTGAACAACAGCTTTCTGCCATGGACTGGCGTTCCGATGGTATTTTTTTTGACGGAAAAGATTGCACTTCACGGCTGCGTGGTGAGGATGTCGGCGCACTTGCATCCCAAGTGTCTGCTTTGCCTGCTGTGCGCCAACAATTACTTGCGGTACAACAGACGTTGGCAAGTCATGGCTGTGTGATGGATGGTCGGGATATTGGTACGGTAGTACTGCCCCAAGCTCAGGCTAAATTCTTCCTCACAGCCACGTTACGCGAACGTGGACGCAGGCGCTGGTTACAACTCAGTGACCAAGCGAAACGTCAACAAACCTTGGATGATGTCATTGCCGATATACAGGCAAGGGATCAACGCGACAGTGAACGCAGCCATGCTCCTCTAGCACAAGCGGACGATGCGATTGTGATCGATTCAACGATCATGCGCATTGATGAGGTTGTGGAAAGAGTATTGCACATTTTGCAGCGGCGCAGGCTGATTCATTAAAAAAGTTTTTGCATGGGAGCCACTTGCAAACATCTGGGTGGATGAGTTGCAATCCCACTTCGCGTTCATTTTCGAGGAAGAACGAGATGCATGATGGTTCCATGGATCGAGTTTTGACTCGGAAATGGGCCGAAGTGGGGTTGCAAATCGCCGCTCACGATTTTTGCAAGTGGCTCATAGTTCAATGTTGAACAGCAACCAGTTTTTCAGTTATTATTGTACACAGGTGGATAGACTAACATGACCGATGAACAACAAGTTCCAGAGATTCCCGCAGAAGAAAATTTTGCTGCTTTATTTGCTGCATCTCTGGAACAAGAAACAGAGCTCCGCAAAGGTATTATGGTTCATGGCCGCGTAGTTAGCGTTAGTGCTGATGCAGTAATCATGGATGTAGGTGCGAAAGCAGAAGGCTCGATCACGAGCTCCGAATTTGCTACAATAGGGCGTGAATTACCTAGTGTTGGCGATGAACTGGATGCCATGATTCTTGTCGAAACAGACCGTGATGGTTTGATCTTATCTATTTTAGCCGCACATCGTCAGCAACTGTGGGAAGAAGTAGCTTTGGCACACAAAGAAGCGCGCACTGTTGAAGTGACCATCACCACAGAAATCAAAGGTGGTTACCGTGTTGATATGGGTGGTTTAACTGCCTTTATGCCACGTTCGGAAGCAGACCCTAACCCTAAAGCAACATCTGGCTTGGTCGGCACGCGTTGTGAATGTGCGATTCTT
>JAUZQP010000159.1 GCA_030950965.1 Mariprofundaceae bacterium | reverse complement strand
GCTTGGTTGGTGCTACCTGGCGGCTTAGGTACGCTAGCAGAGTTTGCCATGAGCTGGGATCTCGCCGCTATTGGTGTGCTAGAACCGCGCCCATTGATTCTCTATGGCGAAATGTGGCAAGCCATGATGCCCACACTGTCGCAGCATCTGCTGTTCTCCCAAAGTACCCCATTGCCGTTACTTCAGCTATGCACCACCCCTGATGAAGTACTGAGCGCACTGGCGGGAACACTGCCCAGTGACGCGATTGAAGCGTGTGAGTAGGCATACAAAATAATTAACGGATTTAGGGGAGGGCTGCATAACTACTCATTGGGCTTTCCGCTGAAGACAGGACAAAAAGAGGTAATTATTCACACCCCCTCTGTTTTTTCGCCATCAAGGCGAAAGCGCGGAGTTTACGCTTGGGTAAATGAGCACTTTCAACGCAGAGGGCGGAAAAATCAGTGGGGGGAGTGAATGATTACAAAAAGAGAGCTGCAACGGTGAAGCGTAGGGTGCGCTTGCGCACCACACGGCGGTACAACTCATGCAGAGGTGTGATAAATGAACAAGTGTATGGGTTCTACAACGCCATTTTGTGCGCAAGCGCACCATACCCTTGAGTTCAAATCCTTGCCATCACACCCCGTTCAACACGTTGCTGTTAAGGATGTTCCGTCTTAAAAGGGAAGCCGTTTATAGCATGTCGCTTGCCTTTAACGAGCGAATCTTTAGGATGTTATTTAATCTAAGGGCTGCGGAAAATAAAACATCCATTTCTACTCGTCTATGAATCCCTATCCGTCGTAGAAATGGGATGCTTAATGTTTTCCACAGCCCTCACTATCTTTGGACATTACCACCCATGATCAAACTAAAAAAACCTGAAGAAATCAACGCTATGCGTGCCGCGTGCCATTTGGCTGCTGATACGTTGGTGATGATTGAACCACATATCCGCGCTGGCATCACCACCAATGCCATCAATCAACTGGTGCATGATTATACCCTAGAGCATGGCGGTATTCCCGCGCCACTGAATTACCATGGCTTCCCTAAATCGGTGTGTACATCGGTCAACCATGTCGTTTGCCACGGTATTCCCAGTGATAAAGTATTGGTCGATGGCGATATTATTAACGTCGATGTAACCACGATTCTGAACGGTTGGCATGGTGATACCAGCCGCACTTTTTTAGTCGGTGAAGTGAAGCCTTATGTGCGTAAATTGGTGGATGTAGCAAACGAATCACTGGAACGCGCCATTGCCATCGTCAAGCCAGGTATTACCCTTGGCGATATTGGTCATGCCATCCAACAATATGTTGAACATCACCATTTTTCGGTGGTGCGTGAATACTGTGGGCATGGTATTGGGCGCGACTTCCATGAAGACCCTCAAGTGCTGCATTATGGCAAACCACGCGAAGGTACGGCGCTCAAAGAGGGCATGGTGTTCACCATTGAGCCCATGATCAATGCTGGACGACCAGCGGTAAAAAAACTGCGTGATAACTGGACCGTGGTCACGCGAGACAAATCGCTGTCGGCTCAATTTGAACATACGATGGCCGTGACTGCCCATGGCGTTGATGTGCTCACGCTGCCGTCTTCGTAGGAGAAAATGAATGGCTTATCTTTGGGACCAACAACGACAGACGTTGGGTAAACTCTTGCGCCGCAATGGCATCGTTATTGCGGTGCTGCTATTACTGTTCGCGGCGTTGACTTTTTGGCTGTACACCCTCTCTCAACAGAGTAGCCCTTTTATCGTCGCAATGAACAGCATGACCATGCCAAAATCATCGACGTTGCCTAAAGATTTACAACATGAAGCACCACTATCCGCCAGCCAAATGATGCCAGAACGCACGGTTCCTGGTAGTGCCTTTGTTGATCTTCATGCCCTGTTGATTGAAAAAGAGGTGCAATCTTTTGGTGGTTGGTTCCCGAATGATGTTTTCCCTGGCACACGCCTGCTGGATAACAAGGTGAATTTCCAGATGGGTGTACGCGAATCATTACTGCGCTCTTTGCTGGTGTTGCGCGAGAACCTCTCCCGTCAAGATCGCACCACCAGCGCTTTAAACAGTCATGTGCGCCAGGCTTATGGTCACATGTCGGTCAACCCTGATTCTTGGATGTTCCCACGTTATGAAGGTGAACTGCAGAAATCTATTGTCGCTTTACACCTGTACCAAGCACAATTAAGCCAAGGGAAGGCGGGGTTCTTTGCCCGCGCTGATACATTGGTGCGTTTAAATGAACAGTTTGCCTCCCTGCTGGGAGCTGAAACATCTGCCTTGATGGCGGATGATGTCACGATGTTTGACAGTGATGACCGTTTTTACCATGCGAAAGGGGTGGCATATAGCTTGTATGAGATCTATCAAGTCATAGCCTTTGAATTTGGTGATGTGTTAGATAAAAATGACGGGAACGCTCTGCTCGGCAGCATTACCACACAACTGGAAGCGGCCTACTTTGAACCTGATGTGGTATTCAATGGTGATAGCGAATCATGGCGCAACAATCATTTGAAGCAGTTAGCCACGCGCTTGTACAGTGTTCGACAGAAGATCAACTCAGTGAACAGCATATTATCACACACATCCTCCTCATCGGCTGGCTAAATAACACGGCATAGCGCAAAAACTTGCGATATGCCGTGTAATAAGCATCATTGCCTGCATGTCTTCACCTTCTTCCTACTATGTCACCACGCCCATTTACTATGTGAACGATGAACCCCATCTGGGTCATATGTACACGACGATTGCGGCGGATGTGCTGGCACGTCATCAACGCATGAGTGGGCGCGATGTGTTTTTTTTAACGGGTGTCGATGAACATGGGCAAAAGGTGCAACAAGCGGCAGAAAAACGCGGCATTGAACCGATTGCTTTGGCTGACCAAGTGGTTGAACGCTATGCCACGCTGTGGCCAGAGCTTTCCATCAGTAACGATGATTTTATTCGCACCAGTTCCGCCCGACATCATCAAGCCGTACAAGCCATGTGGCGGCGCTTGCGCGATGCCGATGCTATTTACCAAGGCATGTATGAAGACTGGTACTGTGTGCCATGCGAAAGTTACTGGACAGAAACCCAGCTCAAAGATGGCGACTGCTGGGAAGCTAAGCACTGCCCCGATTGCAAGCGTGGTTTGGAGCGGGTGCAAGAAGCGTCCTACTTCTTCCGTTTAAGTGATTGGCAAGACAAACTGCTGGAACATATTCACGCCCACCCCGATTTTATTGCTCCGGCATCACGCCGCAATGAAGTGTTACGCTTTGTTGAATCTGGTTTGCATGATTTATCCATTTCACGCACCACCTTTTCGTGGGGGATTCCCGTCCCTGATGACGAAGGTCATGTGATTTATGTATGGATTGACGCACTCACCAATTATTTAACCGCACCAGGCTTCCCCGATGAACAAGCATGCATGGAACATTGGCCTGCCGATGTGCATTTGATTGGTAAAGATATTTTACGTTTTCATGCTGTGTATTGGCCCTGTATGTTGATGGCAGCAGGGTTGCCTTTGCCCAAACGTATTTTTGCGCATGGTTGGTGGACGGTCGAAGGCAATAAGATGAGCAAGAGCCTCGGCAATGCTGTGCGTCCTGCGGATTTGTTAGCCACCCACGATGCCGATGTCCTGCGCTACTTTTTGTTGCGCGAAGTTCCCTTCGGACAAGATGGGGATTTCTCTGAGTCGGCACTGACTAGGCGTTATAACAGCGAATTAGCGAACGATTTGGGCAATCTACTGAATCGCTCGCTGGCGATGCTAAAAAAATACCGCAACAGCGTCTTAAATCAACCCACCACCGAAGAGGCGATCGACCGCGCTTTAATTGCCGATATAGAGTCCATGCAGCGTGATGTGGACGAAGCCTTGCAACAGCAAGCCTTTCACCAAGCGTTGGAGCGCATTAACGTGGTGGTGCGTCACGGCAACCGTTATGTGGAAGAGAACGCACCATGGGCATTAGCAAAACAGGGTGAAAATGCACGCTTAGATGCTGTGTTGTATCACCTGATTGAGAGTTTGCGCCTTATTTGTCTGCAAATGTCGCCCTTCATGCCGACTAAGGCTGCTGCCATGTTAAGTCAGATCATGGGGCAAGAGGTGGACAGCGATCAACTACGATTAGCCGAAAACGGAGGGTGGGGCGCACTACCCCATGGGCATGCATGCCGCGCACCATCTCCCGTGTTTCCACGTATGGATTAAACCATGCCTCAACGGTTATTAAACAAACTGATGCCCGACCCCGAAGAGCTGCGCAAGCATAAATGTTTACGCTGCTTCGGATCGTTGATTCACCGTCCCTATTTGTGGATGTTGAACCGACGAACAGTGGCAATGGCATTTGCCATTGGTTTGTTTATCGCCTTTGTCCCACTACCGGGTCAAATGGTGATGGCAGCAGCAGGTGCCGTGTGGTTTCATGGTAATTTACCTGTGTCTGTTGGTTTGGTCTGGTTGACTAACCCTGTCACCATGCCACCTATTTTTTATGCCACCTATAAACTGGGCACATGGGTGCTTCAACTCCCCGAAACACCCTTTCACTTTGAACCCGACCCAGCATGGTTTATCGATGGTTTCACCACCATCATGCCGCCTTTTTTGTTGGGGTGCTTTATTTGCGCCGTAGTATTCAGCACGCTAGGCTATCTCTTTATTCGCATCGTATGGCGTTGGCGCATCATCAACCGCTGGCGCACCCGCGTAACCCCTCGCAGCTCTTAATACCCAAGTCATTCAGGATGAAAAATCAACCGTGTGACACAGGTCACCGTTTCATAAACACGCTGCACTAGCCTTTCTCGCGTTGGGCAGGCGACCTGACGGATGTATGATTCCCTCTCCCTCACACACGATTATGCTTCGGCAGGTCGCCTCTTCACACTTACCCTGATTGCCTTTCTTAGGCAGTTTTCTTAGCATGGCTGCATGCAGTTCTCTCCTTTCGTCCACCTTCATAATCATTCGGATTTTTCGCTACTCGGCGGTGTAATGGATGTAAAGTCACTACTCAAACGTGCGGCAGAGATGCGGCAGCCAGCGGTGGCTTTGACGGATTATGGCAATTTGTTTGGCGCAGTGGAATTTTACTCTCAAGCGTTACGCATGGGGATCAAGCCTATTCTTGGCTGCGAATTTTATGTTTGCGACGACCACACCCAACGCATCAGCGATGGGCCTCGTGGCCCGCGTTATGCACAATTAGTGCTGCTGGCGCGCAATCAACATGGCTGGAAAAACCTACTTAAACTCGTTTCCAGCTCCTACCTTGATGGCTTTTACTACAAACCCCGTATCGATAAAACAATGCTACGGAAATGGGGGCAAGGGTTGATTGGACTCTCCTCGGGTTGGCATGGTGAGATTGAACAATATTTGCAACGTAACGACCCAGAAATGGCGCGCCATGTAGCCTTGGAATACAAAGATATTCTCAACCAAGATGGTCAAAAAGAGTGCTTCTTCATTGAGCTGCAACGGCACGGGCATTCAGCACAAGAGGAGACCAACCGCGCCCTGATTCAATTGGCGCACGAAATAGATATACCCTTGGTAGCGAGCAATAACGCGCACTTTATCCAGCGCGAAGACTTCCCAGCCTTGGAAGCCATGCTCGCGCTCGCCAGTAACCGTACCATTCACGATGATGTCGCAGGCAACTTCACACCGGAATGCTATTTACGCACCTATGAAGAGATGAGCGCAATCTTTGAGGATGTTCCCGAAGCCCTAGAAAACACCGTCCATATCGCCAACCGCTGCAATGTTGACCTGCGTTTCGGTCAATACCAACTCCCTGATTTTGAAACACCTGACAATATTGATCTTAACACCTATATGCGCCAACAGGCAGCAAAAGGGGTGGATGATCGTTGGTCTGCCATTATAGCTGGCGAGCCTGATGCGGTGCGTGAAACCTATGATCAACGCTTGGAATTTGAGCTGGGCATTATCATTCAAATGGGCTTCCCTGGTTATTTTCTCATTGTAGCAGATTTTATTAAATGGGCGAAAAACAAAGAGATCCCCGTTGGTCCGGGGCGTGGTTAGGGTGCGGGTTCACTGGTCGCTTACGTGATGCTGATTACCGACCTAGACCCGATCAAATATGGCCTGCTGTTTGAACGTTTTTTGAACCCTGAACGGGTATCCATGCCCGATTTTGATATTGATTTTTGCCAGGTGCGCCGTGAAGAGGTGATTCGTTACGTCACGCTCAAATATGGTGAAGAACGGGTGTCGCAGATTATCACCTTC
>JAUZQP010000158.1 GCA_030950965.1 Mariprofundaceae bacterium | reverse complement strand
GTACCATTAAAGCCGCTGCTTGTTCGTATTGACCATTGGCTTCTAGCGCGTAAGAGGTTGCCCAGCGGTTCTCTTGCTCAGCAGCCCACGCGCTTGATACGCAAGCCATCGCCAGCAAGAACGCGCTCAAACAGTAATGTCGTGTTTTCAATCTATCCCCCTTATATTTTACCATTGTACCGACGCATCAACGTAACCGAAACGACTGGTGTAGCTGTTGCCGATGGTGTTGTCTAAATAGCGTTCTTGGCCACCGAGCAACATAATGTGACTGTTATCCGAAGTCTTCCATGTTAAACTCAAAGTAGCAGAGCCACGCTGTATATCAGCCAGGTTATAGACCGCTGCGGCATCGCCATCGACGGCAAACACACGTTCACCAGCCAATAACCCCACTTGCATTTGGTGAAGTGCTAACACATTACCAGGCGCAAACCAGTGCGACCATTTCACTTCGGCAGCCGCTGTACTCTTTTTATTCTGCGCCCGTAAAGGGTTGGACACATCAATGATGTAACCGCGTACTTGTAACCAATCGGCTTGCTCATTGAAACCCATCCCTACTGTGGGCGTATATTGATTCAACGTTAGATTATTTTTATAGGTAGAACGGGCATAGCCTATGTCCACATACCACGTTTTATCGAAGTTGGTAAACGACAACTGTGGTGCAATCACCCGCACACCATCGGTATTGCCTGTGGTGTCGTTATTGTTAATGGCATGACCATCTAGTCGCAGGGTTAAAACGCCAGGTAACGCATCAAAAAAGAGATGATAACGCCCACTCAAAAACCATGATTGCTGGTTAATCGTGGGTAGGGTTTTGAACTTCACCCGCGTGCTACTGCTCGCCACGGTAACCCCCGCTTGATCGAGGTAATCGGCAGCAACAATTGCCCCAACACTGCTGATGTTATCACGCAACACTGATTTGCTGTAGCTGCCATACTGTGCTTGCACATCGCTGGTCATTCGCCAATCGTCATTGGCAATAGCCAGCGTAGGCACAGCCAAGCAACATGCCAGTACGACTCCAGTTTTACACATCGTTTTCATAACATTCTCCATAAAATTCGTGATTTCCCATTATTTATTGCGCGTTGCCTTAGCTACTACCGTCCATGCAGGAATGCCACCATCGGCTTGCTGGCCGTATTGCTCTAATGCAGCAGTGAGATGGAATCCATCATCACCTTGCAGTTCAATTTTGGTGCAACCTACGTTGGCTACGATACTCACCGTGGTTTGTGCCTGCCAATCGTCTTGCCACGGCATCGTTAAACGGTGACTGCCACGTTGTTGCCAGTGGTCGTGATGCCATTGCCGCTGATAATGGCTGTTTAGACCTTCACCCAGTGGATAATAGGCAGCAGCAGCCAGACGGCGCAACGGCGACATGGGCAACAAACGCAAGGGCGGCGCGTCCTGCCATTGCGCCACACCTTCGTAAAACGGTGTGACACCCAAGCCCAATACCAGTGCGTCGAGCAGGGCATCGCGCATGCCTTGGCGATCATAAAACGCCAGTACATCACCGTGGTAAACAAAGGCAACACTGGCACCACTGTCTGACTGTAGCCTAAATTCACCATTCAAGGATAACACCACAGTCAGCGTTACATTGCTGGCGCCCAACCTTTCGTCCACGCGATAGACAAAGGTTCTCCCCACACGCAAATCAATGCTGTTATGCAAGCGTGTGTCCAAATGCGGCAAGATCACCTGATCTTCAGTATCGGGCGTGATGTGCAAGCAATACCGCTCATGGCTGGTTGCTGGTGTGTGTAACACTGCTGCCAAATGAAACGGTACAGTAGATGACCCCAACGCCGCAGTTGTTTGCACATGCACATGAATATGCGGTTGTGGCGAACGCCCCGAACTGCCGCAAGCTGCCAACGTTTGACCCAAGGTCACGTAAGTGCCGATTTGCACCTCCACGCTGTACTGTTTGAGGTGGGCAAGCAGCACAAACAGGCCATTATTCAATGCCAATACGACATGGTTTCCCCAATTATAAAAGGTATCAACATGACCAGGGGGATTGTCAGGCAAGCTGTTTTCGATAGCCACCACATAGCCCGCAGCAGGTGCAGTCAGCGGCAAGCCAAAGCAATAATAATCCGCTAAGCACCCACCATCACCATGAAAACTCTTACCTTGATCGGTGATGTAAAAGTCCAGCGCGTATTGCCACGGTGGGCGATGGGTGTGCGGGCCATTAAAACCTTGATACACCGTCCAGCGACCATAAAACGGTAACGACAACGGCACGCTGCCATAACTGCCATGGCGCGCTTCTGCCAAACGCACGCGCTCAAAACTCTGTTCAGGCAAACCTGGTCGCTCCAACAACAACTGCATCGACGGCGCGGCTTCACGTTTACGCAGAGCAAGTAAAAGAATCAGCGTCGTGGTAAGGAAAGGCAAGGTCATGACGGGTAAACCATAGACCAACATCAAATTTTCCGTCGCGGCAGTCACCAAGGCAGCGAGTACCGAACCAATCATAGCGAGGGCGAAGCTTTGCTTGTCGGGCACGGTGAAAATCGCCCCCAAGGCAATCGCCGTTAGGATGAAGTTAAAACCATTCCAGCTCGCTAAAGCAGGGTGTGGACTACCAGCCAGCAAAGCGTAGGTGCTAAAGCCCAAGGCAAAACCACACACGGCTAACAAAGCGATATAGCGCGAAGTCAGCAACATGCCAATAAACATCAATAGCCCAGGCACAGGGTGTGGCGTAAAAAACGACGAACCCAGCGCGGTGAAGAATTGATCCAACCACGGGTGAAATACCACACCATGCGGCATCACAGGCTCCAGGTAACGGCTCAATGTGCCATAGCTGTGCGCTGCCAAGCTTGTCGTCATGGCTACCAATACAAAGGGCAAACTCAGTACAGGCAGATGATCCAAACGCCACAACATATCAACCAAGGCAACCGTGGCAAACACAGCCATGATCGCACCCAGCACAATCAACACGCCCAAATAGAGGTCCAACTGGTAATACGCGCCCAACGACAAACCGACCAGCAGGCTATTATACACATGTAAGCCGCTTTCAAGATGCGGGAAACGCAGCATCCGTGCTGTCACCATCGCCACCACCGCTGCCAGTAAACCGCTCAGACCCGCATTAGGGAACCAAAAGGTAGCGAGCAAAAATAGCCCACCAATCCACGGTTTTTCGGCAAACAGGATCGCGCCATAAGCACGCAGCAATCCTGTCGGCAAGGCAGCAGGTAGCTGGTTTTTCATGGCATTACCCTTCTTGCTGCTCTCGGAATGGTTCTTGCAAATGCGCTGGCACACGTTCTGGCCCAGTTACAATGGCAAGATTTTCTGCCTCACGCACGACGCTGATCCTCTTTTCGGTATCGACCCATAACACATGAGGGCGGTATTCAATGAACTGCATCCATTGCGTGTTATTGTACGCACCGACAGGGCTGAACATCATCGCATCACCGACATTCATGGGTGGTAACATGACGCTGGCGCGCATAACATCAATGTTCATACACAACGGGCCATACACCACCGTGTCTTCGGCCATGCCCTCTTGCGGCTGTAAAGGCGTGACTTTGTGGTTGTACCAAAAGCCTGTAAACATCACATTGACCCCCGCATCAATCACCAACGAAGGGCGACCATCAGGCAGGCGCTTATTGGCAACTACCGAGGTCAGCAGGACTTCAGCGTCATCGACCACACCGCGCCCACTTTCCATAATTAAACGCGGCTTTGACTTACCTTGTGCAGAGCGATGACGCACCGCAGCATTCAGCGTGCTGCAAATAACTTCAGCGTATTGATCGACACTTGGCACCACCTGTTCAGGCGGTAAATAGGTACCGTGCAGGGTATTCATGGAGGCAAAACCACCGCCAATATCAATGCTCTCAATCTCGCAACCGGTATCCATTTCCACCTGCGTCATAAAGGCACACATGATATTAATTTGCGCCGCATAAGCACGAGGGTCAAGCACGAACGTACCCAAATGACTGTGCAGGCCGCGTAGATTTAACACCTCGCTATGTCCTAACACGCGCGCCGCATCCATAGCTTGACCTGATTCGATGTTGAAGCCAAAGCGAGTCCACGGTTCTGTGTAGCCTGTATCGAAATTCAAACGCATGGTAACATCCACCTGCTGCCCCAAATCCCGCGCTACGGATTCTAGCAGGTACAACTCATCGAGGTGGTCAATGTGAATTCGCGCACCATCACGTACCACGCGCTCCAAGATCGCACGTTCTTTATGCGGGCCGTTAAAGAGGATTTTATTGCCTGGCACACCATTACTGCGCGCTTTCTCGTACTCAAAAGCAGAGACCACTTCTGCCCACGCACCCTCTTGATGCAAGGTGTTACACACGGCGGCTAGGTAATTGGTTTTGTATGACCAACTATAGACCACATCGCTGTAGCGCGTCTCAAAAGCACGCAGTAAACGACGCACATTATCGCGCAAGCGTTGCTCGGAAATCACAAACAACGGCGAACCGTATTGTTCCATCAAGGGCAGTAAAGCAACGCCCGCGAACGCTTCCAGATGCTGCTGTGGTGAGGTATTGCCAAATTTATTGAGCGCGCCCATGCGGTGGGCTGTCAGCGTTGGTTTTTGCCACTTGTTTTTTGTTGTACTCATCGCCTTACTCCTTGTCTGCCAAATGCATGCCTGCAATAGCCATCGACTCAAATGTTGCCAAATCAATCACAGTTTCTTGGGCGTAACGAATCATCAAACGCCCCACTGCTGCTGTTCCCAAGTCGGGTGTTTTATCCTGGAGGATGCTGACCAATGCTGCAGGAAGATTGACCCCCGCAGCAGTAGCCAAGTAGACCCAAGCAGGGAAACGTGGGTTGATCTCGATCAACAGGTATTGACCGCCTTCATCTTTGAGGATTTCCACTTCCAAGGGGCCTGACCAGCGCAGGGCTTGCACCAGTTTGCGAGCCGTTTCGTGCAAGTTGGGGTCTTCAATGGTGATCGCTGCCCACGCCTTGCCTTTGTCCGTCACCGCTTGTTTACGCATCATCACTGCGCCCAACATGTTGCCTTGACCATCGCCCAAAGCGACTAGGTTTACTTCATGCCCTTTGGCATAACGTTGCACCAACACAGGCAAGCCCCAGTCCGCTGCAATACACTGGAAGGCTGCCGCGCCTTGCTCGGCGTTATGCACCACTGTCGCATCATAAAACAGCCCTTTGACCACCATCGGGTAGCGCCACCCCTGCTCATGGCATTGGTAAAAGAAGGCAGTATTGCTGATATTTTTACTTTCGGGATAACGAATATCCGCTTGCTCAGCCAGTTCACCCAGACGGTCTTTATTGCGACGTAACAATTGTTCCCGATCAGGTAACAGCATGCGAATACCCAAGTCTTCAAATGCCGTTTGCAAGCGAGTAAAGCTCAGCAATTCTGCATCAAGGCAAGGGATCATCATGTCCATATTCTCTTGCTGCTGAATGTAGTGAATGCGCTGCATCAATTGATCTTCGCCAGCCGAAGGGTACGGCAGCAAGTACGCCGCATCGCAGTATTCCGTCAGGTACAAGCCTGCATCCAGCACATCGTAACTCAAACCAACAATGCGCACGGTGTCGCCCAAGGCCTCACGCAAACTGCGCGCTACTGCCAGCCCCGGACCAGGGTTTTCAGGCTTGGCATTCAGCCCTGTAATGCCAACGCACAGGGTAGGCGCAGCACTCATGCCAGCAGCTTCCGTAATTGCGCGGCAAACTCGGTGATATCACGCTCGGCTGTCACCACGTCAACCTCGAACTGTACCGATGCCTGATCCAACAACTCCTCCATATCCGCGCCCTTTTGTAAGGCACGTAATACAAACAAGCCCACCGCATTCGCCGTGAAGCTGCGTCCATTGATGGGGTCAAACACGAAGCCGCTGTCATTCAACGCCAACTGTTTTACATGCTCGCTATCGGGGAAAAGGGCTGCGGTCGAAGCAGATTTTTCCCAAGGTAATACATCCATCAATAACTCCTTTTGCTGTGCTCGCTGTGGATTCTCTAGGTTCCAAGCGCGGTATAACGACAGTAACAAATGATCGCGCAACGCCGATGGCAAATAGTCTTCGCCATGCCCTTGCGTATCCTGAATGCGTACCAACAACGATTGCGCCACCTGTTCGCGCAAAGCATCCAACTGCTGGCGTAACGCGCTCCCCTGCATCGGGTCGGCAAAGAGCAGCGCCAGCAACACATCATCGCGCAACAAACATTGCACCAGATAATGCAACCCATAACTACCATCAGGCATCGCCGTCAGCAGCCCTTGCAAGGTTTCCGCACGAGATTCTAACCACGCGATGAGCATGGCATCCTTAGTGGCAAAATGGCGAAATAACACGCCATCGGACACACCCGATTCACGTGCCACCCGCTGTGTGGTTAAAAAAGGCAAAGCATTCGCCGTAGCGATTCGATCAATCGCTCGCAATACTTGCCTACACCGCTCTTTGGCTATCGCTGTTTTCGCAGTCATGCCGCAAAGTAAAACGAAAGTAACCACTTTCACAAGCTCTTTATTTTAGAGAACCATCGAAATAGTTGTTTTTGCGGGGGGAAGGAATATGTTCCTTGATTATATTGGGATGTGTTGGGGTTCGTGATATTTGACGGGGGTTATAAGTAGGTGGGCATAAGTCTTTTAACATTTTATCGCAGGATATTTCGCGAGATTCAAGGCACGAAAAACGACGTATAGCACTGCTATATAAGTCTTTTTGTAACGCAGAAGCTCGCGGAATAGACAAGAAGAAAATGTTA
>JAUZQP010000157.1 GCA_030950965.1 Mariprofundaceae bacterium | reverse complement strand
TTCCCGCCGATGAGATCGGATGGCAACGCCTAAAAGAGTACTTGAAGCCGTAGTCATGCACACCCCCTCTGTTTTTTCGCCATCAAGGCGAAAGCGCGGAGTTTACGCTTGGGTAAATGAGCACTTTCAACGCAGAGGGCGGAAAAATCAGTGGGGGGAGTGAATGATTACTAAAAAGCCATACGGATTGACGGTACAATGACCTGTTCCTCATCTGTGTTTATCTGTGGACAAAATCTTAAACATTGAAACGTTCTCGGTCATATTTGCTTGGCAAGAAGGCACCAGCTTTGTTCAAACGTTGCTTATTGCCTTTCGTGCCTCAACCCAACGTCATGGTGATATAGATGCATCCCGTCTTAAAAGGGAATGCATCATTCAGGTTAATAGGATCCATTCTGGACGGGCGGTGAAAGGTAATTGAATGATCGGGTGGCAAGGATGTTATCATAGTCATCCAGCAATTGGGCTGTCCAGGTGCCACTTCGACTGGGACTCATGCGTTTGGAAGACCAGACTCGCCAGTGGTCAGCACCGATATTAAAACTAACTTCGCTGTAGACTTTGTTATCATAAAGCCAGCGGTGACGGATGGTATGACCGGCAAGTCCACTCACTTCGGAAAAAAAGAGCACATGATCCACCTCTTGCTGTAAAAAGGTAATTGCTTGGCTTGGCTCTTTATCGATCACTTCCAGCGCGAATAATGCGCGATTTATTTCTGGTGCATAATTTTCTTCTGCATGAGCTGCGTATGAACTGAGGAAAAGCACCATCGTAAAAATAGAAAACAGGATTCGAATATGCATAAATACCCCCATGATTTTAAGTGGGTACAATCATCTTTCCGAAAAGCTAAAACTGTGACCCCCGACACAACTAGGTTAATAAAAAAAACACTTTCATGACAATGGTTATGTAGCGTGTCCAGCGACAATTATAATGACCACATATTTTAATGAGATTACCCTGTAATGTGAGTAATAACAGCCTACTCTAAGCCTTAAAAGAGCTTTTTCTGGGTGAAGTCAAGTCTCAAGAAATGATGGCATGCTAGTCACTTTTTCTCTTTCATGCTGCCAAACCAACGGTCAGGTAGGGTTAAAAGTCCTTCTATCAGCCCTGGACTAGCCAACCCTGCGGATGATGGACTTACTTGGTCGATTTCTGCTTTGCTGATGCTGCCGTGCATGTGGTAAACTTTACGAATAAGCGAATGCGCAGCACCACCAATAATATCGCGCAGTAAAGGGATTTTACTTAACATTGCATCCAAGTTCTGCAAGGGACGAAAGACCATCGTTAAATCAATTTTGGCCTTTTCTAAATCATAGCTCCCTTTGCCTGCCATATCCATCGCGGTGGAGCGCATCGCCAATTGTCGTATATCTACCACTTGATCCGCCAGCGTTGCTTCTATTTGCAAACGCTCGTAAAATAGACCTGCATGGGTCAAATCTTTGCGTTGACCAATCAATAAGGCAGGAATATCCGCCAAACTGGTGATAGCAAGCAACTTCGTGAGCAAACCACCTTTGGCAATACTCCCTTCATCGACCCGCAAACGCAGTCGCCCTCGCAAGCCTTGCCACCACGGTTGATCGCGCATCAACAAACCTTCGCCTGCTAAAAGCATTTGCGCTTTTCCGCCTGCAAATACCGTTTCCATACCGCCACTTTGCATCATGCTGGAAAAATCACCCTGCGTTGCAGCAAAGCCTTGCCAACGCATTGCACCATCGCTTTCAGGCGTGAGGGTTGCAGCCATCTGCAACCGCTGCTCATTCATCACACCATTCAATTGCTCTACCTGCACACGACCGCCGCCAGGTAAATTAAAATGCACATCCACCTCCTGCACATGAAGGTTACCACTATCAATACTTGAAGCGGAAAAACGTGCTGGTGTAGCGCGCTCGGAACGCATGCTTAATGCCACATCCTTCATGCGCGCATCCTTCCAATCGAAATGCGCGATATTCGCCCGCAGCTGCCAATGTTTATCAACCCGCCCTGTTGCCTTCGTTGTCACCGATTCAGGCAATGCCGAGCGGCGCAAATAATCCGCCTTCACACGCATCTGCCAAGGTGCTGAGCCATGCGGTATTATAATGTTCACAGCACCACGAAAGCCCCGTGTCTTAATGGTGTTAAGATTTATCTCTAACTGTTTTTTTGTCCAAGCCCCTTGTCCTTGTACGGTATAGTTTGGATTATAGCAGAGTAAGCGGTTTACCTGAATATCGCCTGTTGTGGGTACATGGGCGGTAAATTTTATCTTCATGGGTTGCCCTATACGTTTAGACTCTCCCAAAAAGTTATCCCATGCGGCATCGTCCAAGATGATGGTTCCCAACCAATCATGAGCCAGCTCTAAGCGTGCTCGAAAAACACCTGATGGTTTACTCAGTGGAATGTGAAAAGCATGAATCAAATAGGGAAGCTGCGTTGAAAACTCCCCATTGAATTTACGTAAAGCCCATGACTTCCCCTTGGCATAAGCATCAAAATTCAACGTAGATTGAAATAAATCCCCTGCCACAGCTAAATCATGGGCAACCACACCATGGTTTATATCCCATTCAACACGACCGCTACTGACGGTGGCATATTGATCTTGTACATACAGTTGCCATGGCTCTACAGGGATTAGGGTGGCAGAAGCCTCATCGGGGGTCTTTTTTAGGGGATTCCATAATAGATGAACAGCACCACGCGCCGAACCCTGCTTCCAACCCCATTGTGCTGCACCCGATGGATCGACCCAACGATGCAAACGTGGCATATCAACGGCATCGGCTTGTGCCTTGATGTGCAGCATTAAATGATCCCATGGGATGTGTAAATGACCACGCGCTTGCCCCATGTTGTGCGGTAATGTCGCAGCTTGAATATCGGCATCCAAACCTGTTTGATCCAATTCCACCTGAACCTGGGCATGCTGTAAGCTTTCGCCTGGTTTGCCGAGGTCAATATCAGCATCACGCACCGAACCTTTGACATGGTAGAGAAAAACATTTTTCGCCAGCGATGGTACTAAAGCTTGCCATGGTTTAGCCCAAGGCAGGGTGATGTCAGCCTGCGTATCGTAGGCGACACCGTGCTGCATGCGTAATAACCATGCCCGCCATGCAGGGCGTTGATCAATACCTTGTAGCCAACGCCAGAGCACGGGCATAGCAAGGTGTGAACTCTTGGCATGCAACGATAACACCCCTTTTTTCCATGCTGCTGTAGCCGTAATATGGTTGTTGCCAGCTTGCCAAGCTAAGTGGCTGAACAGCACCTGTTGCCATTGCGTGTATTGAAATAATGATGGGCTGTGAATCGTCGCTTGGAAGGTCAGGGCATCTAAGGGGAGGTGAAAGGGTAGTGCTGGTATATCAAGGGCAGCACCATGGCTTAATAACTCTGACGATAGCAACCATTGTTGCGCTGACTGACGACGTAATGATAGCGTTAAAGCAACGGGCTTAGACCATTGTATTGCTTGTATCCGAGAAGCCCAACGCAGGTCGTTCAATTTGAGGCGAAGGTTTTGCAGTTCACCATCGGCATCCAATATAGCGAGCATACTTAATTCATCAGCGGTGACTTTCATGCTTCGTTGTGCTATAGAGAAATCACCACGGGCATGATGCAACATGTAATGTTGATTTTTCCAATAGACTTCCAACATCATATGTTGAAAGCTCAGCGAAAGTGGCATGCTGTTCGTCGTGAGTGTGTTCGATGGCTCGCTTGTTACATCACTGACAGCGTTGGGTTGCCATCGCATCGAACCATCCCGAATATCAATATGTTCGGGGCGTTGCGAACCACGCAGTAATGCGATCAGTGATACAGTGAGGGAAAGTTGCGCATCTCGTACGTGCAATTGTCCATGGCTGCCAATCAATGCGACATCGGTAGCGACAATTTCCATATCACCACGCCATCGCCAGGATAAACTACCCAAGTGCAAGGATTGTAGATCAAGGCGTTGTTGTAACTCTGCTTGAATTTCTGGTCGTATCTGATTTAAGTCAGGTACGCTCCACCAGAACCACGCAAACAACAAGGTCAGCAGTAACGCAAGTAACAACACGATACGGCGGCAGCAAGCCAGCATGCGTAACAATACACGAAAATATTTCACTGAATGAGCAGTATCCTAATTTGGTGTTAACCTAGGAGGTTGTCCGAGCATAGAAAGACCTACTGCGAAATCCCCATTTCGGCCATGATTTCCGCCTGTTTTCGTTAAATAGACCCTGCTATTCGCCTCAAACAGCCGAAAATCATGACTCAAAATGGGAATCCCTCGCTACGATTCCTATACTCGGGCAGCCCCCTAACCTGAATTATCCCTCCATCATTGAGATCATTGACGAATATCAGGTTAAATAAAAATTAATTAGGCTTAAGCTGCATCCTTGTCTTTCATGCCTTGAACTTTGGCTTTAATATCATCCAACAAGACGGCAAAGCCATCTTTTTCTAGGGCTGACTTAAATTGTGTGCGGTACGTTCCGACCAGACTCACACCTTCAATTTTAATATCAAACACTTTCCAGCCATTTTTACTTTTATACAAACGGTAAAAAACAGGGATTTCTTTCGCCCCATCAATGACCCAA
>JAUZQP010000156.1 GCA_030950965.1 Mariprofundaceae bacterium | reverse complement strand
CCCGAAGAGAGTCATGCGCAAATTCGCTTAAACATGGCGTTGAACCTCAAGGCTGTGATCTCTCAACGTTTGGTTAAAACGGTGGATGATGGTCGTAAAGCGGCGATTGAAATTTTAGTGAACACGCCACGCATTGCTGATTTGATTGAAAAGTGGGCTGTGGGTGAGATTAAGGAAGCGATGGAAGCGGGCGAAAAATATGGCATGCAGTCATTCGATCAGCATTTGCTGAGTTTGTGGCGTGAAGGCTTTATCACCGAGGAAGTGGCCTTGATGAATTCCGATGCGATGAATGATTTAAGGCTGAAGATTAAGATGGCGAAATTGGAAAGTAGTGACAGTGATGGGATGGATCAGCTTGATGCCATGAGCGAAGGGGACTTGAGCATCTGATGGCAGCACCTGATGATAAATGGCATCTGATTGATGACCTGTTATTGGCTTCTACGCGGCATAAAGCTTCGGATCTGTTGGTGCGTACGGGTGATCGCATACGGATGCGTATTGACGGTGAATGGATCAGTATTTCGCCCAAAAAAATCCCCCCTCCAGATCGTGATCAAGTCATTGATATGGTTAAGCATATGTTGCGAAGCGCGTTTATGAAGGTAGATATTGAGGCGAGCAACAACCTTGATTTTCAATACTCCTTGGAGGATGTGGCACATTTCCGCATTCATGTACTGCGAACCAATAATAATTTTGGCATCGTTTCGCGTGTGATTCCTAAGGATATTCCTACCTTTGAGGACTTGCGCTCACCGCCCGTGATTAATGAAATCTGCAATGCACGGAATGGTCTTGTTCTCATGGCAGGTGCTACTGGCTCAGGCAAGTCCACGACGATGGCAGCGATGTTGCAGCATATCGTCGTAACCAAACCTGTGCATGTGGTGACCTTAGAAGATCCGATGGAATTCCGCTACGGTACGACACATAAAGGCACGGTAAGCCAGCGTCAGGTAGGGGTGGATGTCATGAGTTACACCCAGGGCTTGATGGATGCGCTGCGCGAAGCACCTGATGTGATTGTGGCCGGTGAAGCCCGTGACCGCGAGGTCATTCAGCTCGCCCTGCAAGCTGCCGAGACAGGGCATTTGGTGATGGCAACGGTGCATGCTACGACTGCTGTCGGTACCATGCAGCGCTTGATGGCTGCCTTTGGGCCTGAAGAGCAAGATGCGATTCGCGAACGGCTGTCGGAGAACCTGCGTGCTGTGGTGGTGCAAAAGTTACTTCCGCTGAAAGGTAAAAAAGGGCGTGCCGCAGTGCAAGAAATTATGATTGTAAACTCGGTGATTAAGCACTTTATTCTCGATCAAGACCGCTGGTCGGAAATTCCTAAGGCGATGGAAAACGGCTATTCGCTGTATGGCAGCCAAACATTTGACCAACATTTGCAACGTTTGGTGGAGAATGATGAGGTGGAATACGAAGAAGCCAAAGCCGCCGCCGTGTTCAAAGAGGACTTTGCCATGCGATTGGGATTGGAAGATTGATGCTAACTTCAGTGGCTTTAGTCTTGGCTAGTTTTGTATGGTTATGTATCGCCTTAGCCTTTCGTAAACAACATCGCCTTCATGCTGCGATGATGGCTGTTTTATGGTTGTTTGATCTGTTGTTTCCTGTCTACCTTTATCTCACACACGATTGGTACACACGTTTGGTGACGCATGAAGAGCTGATGGCTTTTGGTATATGGATACATTTAATTTTGGCACTAAGTCTTTACGCATTGTATGTCTTTCAAATGCTATCTGGTCGTCAGATGTTGCAGCAATGGGATGAGGAGCGGCAAAATCATCAGATGCAGGCGCGAGCGTTTATAATTCTTCGCGTGTTTGTTTTTGTGAGTGGTGCGTTGCTGATTGAGTCTGTGTAGCCTGTTATTTTACGCTTGCCTTTTCGTTTTGGGCATGCAGAGTTGCTGGCTGATAGTGGATATTAAGAAATCATGAAGGGCTTACAACCATGCCTTCATGGTGCTGTATCACTGGTTTTTAATTAACCAAAAAAGGGAGGCATTCATGCTCGGAGAATTTATTGAGGCATCCATTAATTTTCAGAATGACACCGTCTATCTGCTGTATTTGCTGATGGTAGTTGGTGTATTCGGGACTGCATTTTTTATGTTTTGGTCCGCTAATCGGAACGAAGATAAGTAAAGCAGCGTTGGGATTGATTGTGAAACACACACGGAGGGATTATATGAAATATTTGCTGGGTGCATTGTGCGCATGTGCGATGGCAACCGTTTACCCTGCTCTGGCATCAGCTGGAACACATGAAAGCATGGGTAATGTTGATAACGGTAGAAAAATATTCTTGGAAGGTAAAGGTGAGGCTGTACCTGCTTGTCAGAGCTGTCATGGTATGGACGGTTTGGGTAACGATGACATGGGTACGCCGCGTTTGGCCTACCAAGTAGATACCTACATTCTTAAGCAGTTAAAAGATTTTGCTGCGGATAAACGCACTGACAACACCATGGGCGCGATGAATGATGTCGCCAAGGCTTTGTTGGAGCAGGACAAGAAAGATGTTACTGCTTACGTTCATACATTAAAAACACCTTTCATGGGGTCTGATTTAGACGGTCTGCGTGAAAATGATGTAGAAGTGGGCGAAGCATACAAAGGCGAAGCTATTGTGAAGTTTGGTCTGCCTGATCACGGCGTTCCCGCTTGCAAGAGTTGCCATGGCTTTAACGGACGCAGTGCTGGTCGTATGTACCCAGCTATTGGTGGTCAGCGTTATCAATATATCTTTAATCAGTTAACAGCATTCCGTGATGGCGATCGTACCAATGATTTTGCCGGGCAAATGCAAGCTGTCGCAAAACAGATGACCGATGATGACATCAAGAATGCTGCTGCATTTTTGACTGGTGCAAAACCTGTTGCCCCTGGCAATCCACGCGCACCTGTTCACATGTAATTCCCTTAGGGTTTTACGCTTTATCACACAGGCGGGGCAGCAATGCTCCGCCTTCTTTATTTGTTTTTTTGTCTCTTTGAACACAAGGTAGCCTCATGCCAATTATAGTATCAATGATATTTTCTTGTTTTGCCTTCCTGTACTCATCCAGTGTGATGGCGAGTGAAAGTGGCATAGATCAAGTCTTTGGCGAGGTAAATGGTTACCTCGAAACCGTATTGTTTTTCGATGTAATGCCCTCCTTTCTGTCTGAAGCTTCGATGCCGTTCATCGTGGCGTGGCTGATTGTCGGTGCGGTTTATCTCACGCTGCGCTTTGGCTTTATCAATGTGCGACTGATGGGGCATGCACTGCAAGTGTTGCGAGGCAAGTATCAATCGCCCCAAGATCGCGGGGAGGTATCGCCTTTTCAGGCGTTGACAACCGCCCTGTCTGCCACCGTTGGTCTAGGGAATATCGCTGGCGTTGCTATTGCTATTAGCATGGGCGGCCCCGGCGCGACGTTTTGGATGATTGTCGCGGGTTTTTTTGGTATGACAGCAAAGTTTACCGAAGTAACACTGGCGCAAAGTTACCGTGAAGTGCGCCCCGACGGTCGCATGATGGGCGGCGCGATGCAGTATTTATCTCGCGGTCTGGCGGAAAAAGGGCTGCCTAAGCTGGGGCGAGGCTTAGCTGTTCTCTTTGCGTTATTGTGCGTCGTCGCCTCCTTCGGTGGTGGCAACGCATTTCAAGTCTCGCAATCACTGAGTGCAGTGCAAGAGCACATCCCCATCATGCAAACGATGCCGTGGTTGTTTGGGGTTATCATGGCTATGGCCGTTGGCTTGGTGATTATTGGTGGCATTCGTCGCATTGCACATACGGCAGAAGCCATCGTCCCCACCATGGTGTTGATCTATCTGTCTGCTTGTTTGTGGATAATACTCACGCACATTACAGCGTTGCCCACTGCGATCACGATGATTATTCACGATGCTTTCCAG
>JAUZQP010000155.1 GCA_030950965.1 Mariprofundaceae bacterium | reverse complement strand
CTTCACCGCAACAACACACAGCAACACCGCACGGTATTGGTTACCCTACATCCTACACGCTTTCGCCATTCTTTAGCGAGCATGCTAAAAAAGCAGAGAAAAAATATCATATCCCCCTACGGAAGATGATTGATGATGTGGGAAAACAGCAGGATTTTCACCCTTGTTTTATTCATTCCGTCGTCTTTTATGAATCAGGTTACAACCCTCAGGCCGCTTCGCCTTGTTGTGTAGGCTTGATGCAGTTAGGCAAAGCGGCGGCCAAAGAGACAGGCGTCCGTAACCGTCGTGACCCGCTCCAAAGTTTGCAGGGAGGGGTGCGTTATTTGAATTTGAAAATGAATGAACCAGGTATCCATGGCAACGTTGGTTTAGCATTGGCATCGTACAATTGTGGTTACGGAACGATCAAAAAGAATCATTTTAAAATTCCGCAACGTTGTTGGTCAAATAGCCCACAACAATATGTAAAAAAGATATTGTCTAAATATAAAGAATGTCATTAGCCTGAATATTAGGTTAGATTAATGCGTATGACTTTCTGCCACCTCGTGCGATGAAACATCTTTATCACAGCGCGTCACAAAAGCATGCGCATTTATTGCGAGTTGCCTTAAGGAAGGAAAAACTATGTTCTCATTACATCGATGGTTGATTTTGTGCAGCTTACTACCATTACTTGGAGGATGCGCCAATAATGACACCGCTGTGCGAGGTGTTTCCTCTGCGCTATTTGCTGCAGGCGGCGCTTACGGCGGCTACCAAGCGTGTAAAAAAGGCAACCGCTACGAGCGAGCGGGGTGTGTTGCATTGGGCGGTGTTGCTGGTGCAATTATTGGCAACTTTGTAGGCAGTGAAATTGTTCATTACATGGATAATTCCGATAAGAAACAACTGAACCAAGCGTTGAATCAACGTTCGCCACAAGCTCGGCAATGGCATAATCCACAAACAGGCACAGCCTTTCGTGTTAGTGATATTCGCACTCAAAATAACTGTCGCACATTCACACTACAAGCCACGGATAGTCGCCAACAGCAAACATCCGAACGGCATCAAGCATGCGACAGAAATGGTGTATATATTTAACATGACATTCACAAGCAGCGTGGGCTTTGTTTACCCCATTATCTGCAATCATCACGACGATTTATGAATGCCAGGTTAATCGCCTTCTTGGTCTATTTTTTTGACCGTTATGGCATGAATATCATGCTCTTTGTTCCATTTGAATTCAATCAACACATCAGAAAAACGCATACTTAAATCACCATCTGGCTGTTTACCCAAGGTGGATACAACCAAGCCGCCGATGGTGGTGGCGCGATCTTCAGGCAAGGCGGTGGACAGCAGGCGGTTAATATCATGCAGGCTTGCTGTGGGTGATACCAGCCAATCATCGCCGTCCGGTTTAATGACTTGGTTGGGTGCAAGGTCGGACTCATCTTGGATTTCACCAACAATACTTTCAAGAATATCTTCCAGCGTAATCAAGCCTTCAATATCACCATATTCATCAACGACAATCGCCATGTGCTCTTGCCGCTGTTGAAAATCGACCAGTTGTGCCATGGCATTTTGATTATTGGGGATATAATAGGGATCGCGTAATGTGACTGCATGCAAGGTGTTGTCTTCTGGTGTGGATAGCATGGTGAACAGGTCACGTAAATGTACGACACCCAAGATGTTATCTTTGCGCTCACTGTAGACGAGATGACGTGAATAGGAGCTTTTGAGCACTGCTGTACGACACTCTTCCAGTGCCATGTCGGCATTTAGCATGTGAATGTTATTGCGAGGTGTCATCAATGCTTTGACGGGGATTTGTGCCAGCCGAAGATTGCCAGCCAGCATGCGTTGATGCGGTGCATCCAGATAGCCGCTGCTGGCACTCATGTGAATTAATGCCGTGAGTTCTTTGCGGCTTAGTCCCGCTTTGCGACGGTCATTGATGCCCATCAGTTGGCGCACCAAGCGAACACTCCACTGCATCAAGCCGATAAACGGGAAAAATATTCGGCTAAATCGTTGTAGCCATGGTGCAATGGCACACGCCAGTGTTTCGGCATGTACGACTGCAATCGTTTTGGGTAGTAGCTCAGAAAACATGACGATAATCATTGTCATGGCGATGGTGGCATAGATGATCCCAGCATCACCAAATGCCTCAACCATCACTACGGCAGTTAAGCTCGAAGCAGCGAAGTTGACGAAGTTATTACCCAATAAAATAGCAGCCAGCATACGGTCAGGGTTGGCAAGTAGAGCTTCTGCTGCTTTTGCCCCTTGGTTACCCTCTTGCTGTAACACGCGCAGTGTGGCACGACGACTGTGGGTGAGTGCAGTCTCCGTGCCTGAAAATATAGCTGATAAAACAATAAAAAGCAGTAATAGTGCTGCCGATAACCAAGGTTCCATATAATTACTGTTGCTGCGTTACGCCGTCCTTATACCCATGAGTGAATCATTTTTACACCGAAGTACGCGAGCAGCAGCAAGGCATAAGAAGCCAGCACCATTTTGCTGGCAAAGCGTCCACTCCAGCCAGCGCGTTTATGCTGAATGAGCAACAGGATGATGGTCGCAAAAGAGAGGAGTGCAAGGATCACTTTGTGATTCAAAATAGCAAAGTGTGAAAACTCAATCCATTGCCAACTCAGACCTGATATAATACTCAAAGCAATAAACCCTGCTGACCATTGTAAGATGGCTAACATCATACGCTCAAGGTCAATCAACGAAGGTAGAAAATTGAAGGTGGCCGATAAGCGTTTACGGCGTAGTGCGTGGTCGAGTAATAAATGCATCCAAGCATAAAATGCTGCCATAGTGAGTACAGCATAAGCCAACATAGAGATGATTAAATGCCCCGTTTCCAGCAGGGAGGATGTATGAATTATGTCGTCGATGCCACTATTCGATAAAAATGGAATCGCCAGCAAAGGCAGGGCGGTGACAGGTAATAAGAACAAGCCTAAGCCTTGAATGCCAAAGCGGAAGAGACCAATGAGATACATGCATTGCACCAGCACTGTAGCGACCGCTGCGGAGGCGGGAAGCGAGAACTGAATCATCCGTGATGTGATGGGTTCCAACACTATGATGCCCGAAGCTGTCATGAATACTGACGCAATGAGTAGCCCAAATAATAGCGACTCATCGTTAGGCGAAAGCGACGGCTGCCCCTGTGCTTTGCGCCACACCAAAACCGCCCCAAGCAAACTGATTATACCCGCAAAAGGGAAAAGATAAATACCATTCATGCGTCATTTCTAACTACTGAGCAAGCTGCTGGCAAGTGTCTTCGTCTTTGCTAGGGATTTGCTTACCCTATTTTTCTCGCCTTGTGGTATCAGGAGGCTATCATACGGCGATGATGAGCGAGCAAGATTCGCTTTTTCACTGAGTGTTAGGAGTGAAGCGCGATGAGTAAAACTACCTTGTTTGATGCTGTGGGCGGGCTGCCTGTATTGCGTCAAGTTCACCATGAACTTTACAATCGTCTGTATGCTCACGCGTGGTTGGGGCAGTATTTTGCTGGTACGAAGCAACATTTAATTGAAGAAAAGCAAACCATGTTCATGGCAGAAAAGATGGGGGATTCGCATCGCTTTGTCGGTCATGAGCCTGAATTGGCGCACCGTCGTATGTATATTCCTGATGCTTTATTTGATTTGCGCCAACGTATATTGCTTTCAACGCTGTGTGATGGTGGTGTAGCCGAACCCTTGCGCACCCGTTGGTTGAAAATTGATAACGCCTTCCGTCGTCATATCGTTAGCCCGTCAGCCGAAGCCTTTGCGCAGCGTGACTTAGGCTGTGAGCAGCCATTAAACTTCCCCGCCCCAGTAGGACACGATGAAAAAAAGTAAACAAGCACGTAAAACGTCCGTATGGTTTCAACGCCACGCCCATGACCCGCATGTGCGTCAAGCACAGCGCGAAGGCAAACGTTCTCGCGCTGCATTTAAACTCACTGAAATCATGGAACAACATGGTTTGCAGGTGCGTAAAGGGCAGGTGGTCGTGGATCTCGGTTGCGCGCCTGGCTCATGGAGTGTCGAGCTCGCTCGCGCTGTGGGTGCTGAAGGTTTGGTGATCGGTGTTGATTTATTACCCATGAAAGCTGTCGAATGGGTGCATGTTATTCAGGGTGATTTTAATCATGAGGAAGGACAGAAATTAATGGTGAATGCCTTAGCTGGCCGTAAGGTGGATCTGGTGGTGTCTGACATGGCTCCTGAAATAAGCGGTAATAAATTAGTCGATCAGATGCGTATGATTGGTTTGAATGAAGTCAGTCTCTACTTCGCCCAGCAACATTTGCGAAAGGGTGGAAGCTTGCTGCTGAAAAGTTTTATGGGCGAGGGCTACGATGAATTTCGCCGCACGCTGGGGCAATCCTTCCAGCGTGTGCGGCACATCAAACCCGCTGCCAGCCGCAGTAGTTCACCTGAATTTTTCCTGTTGGCTGAGGGCTTAACATGAAACATGTGATTCAAACAATAAACGTGGATAGCTTTTTGATGCGCTGTAGCAACGATGTTCCATCGCACGGAGTGACAGAAAGCGATGCGTGTTAAAGTGAAATACCTGCGTCACCGTAGTATATGGGCGATCATCTGTTTAGCAGCAGGTTTACTGTTGATTGCAGCGTCATCGGAATTACCCGAACATTATTGGCAGCAACCATCAGCATCATCTACCAAGCAGCATCATGATTGGTCTGACTTGGAAAAAGACCTGCGCCCTGAAGCCTGCGCCCAGTGCCATGACAGTCAGTTTCAAGCATGGAAGCATAGCTTTCACGCCCATGCCTATTCCGAAGGTTTGATTGGGCAATTCCCAGGTATGGGTAATCATAGCCGTGGCAATAATTGTTTGGTCTGCCATGCCCCATTGAAGGAACAGCAATACCAAAGCGATGACGACATGTTGGAATCGCTAAAAATTAAAATCCGCCAGCCTGAAGGGGTGAATGCGGAGGCGGATTTAGAGGCTGCTACCGTGCCATTGCGTCATACAGGTGTGAGTTGCGCTGTGTGCCATGTGCGCGGTCTGGAACGTTTTGGGCCGCCACGCATGGGGAGTAAACAAACAGGGCATATTCAAACGGACGTGCATGGTGGCTTTACAGCCAATAAGGGGTTTGAACAATCACAATTTTGTGCCTCTTGCCATCAGTTCGCTCAAAGTAATGCGATCAATGGTAAGCCGTTAGAAAACACCGTGAAAGAGTGGCAAGAGAGCAGTTTCGCCGCCAAGGGTGTGACCTGCCAAGTGTGCCACATGCCGCATCGTCGCCATGAGTTTAAGGGAATTCATCATCCTGCCATGGTACGCAAGGGCTTAGAAATCAACGTTAAAAAAAGCCACGGTGTAGCGCAGATCGTTATTCACTCTGTGGGTGTGGGGCATGCTTTCCCGACTTATGTGACACCTAAAGTGGTCGTTACTGCCATAGCGCGTGATCGCAACAACATCAAGGTCAAGCAATGGCAGTGGGAAATTATCCGAGAAGTGCGCTACCGTGCTGGTGCATGGGAAGAGGCCAGAGATACGCGCATCATGCCTGACGAACGCCGCCTCTACCGTGCCGACCAAGCTCCCACGACCACCACAACGGTGCAGTTCCAAGTGCGGGTGATTCCTGATGCTTTTTACCGTGGTGTGTACGAGTCATTGTTGGCTGGCACACCTTCGGAAAAGGCAGAGACCTTGCTGAAAACTGCATTGAAACGCACCCACAGCAGCGAATTCAATCTATTTGATGATGTAGTGAAATTGCATTAATTGTTAACGCGCATGGCTTTCTGCCCCCCTGTGCGATGAAACATCGTTGGCACAGCGGGTCAAAAAGCCATGCGCGTTTATTAGTTTAGATCACATATCTCATGTTAAGGTAACGCGCAACAAATAATCTACCAAACTAGCTTGTCTTTTTGCCCAGCATCGGCGTTGCAAAAAATCTTACATAGCCAAGCTATGCTTCACTTTTTTCGCCTTGATGCTGAACAAAAATCCTGCGCGATTTTGGTAGATTATTTATTGCGAGTTGCCTTAGATCACATATCTCATGTTAAAAGGATTATTATGAATCACGATGAAATTTGCCAACGTATTCAACAATTATACCCCGAGGCTACAACGACTATTTTAGGTGCCGATTGCAGCTTTGAGATCGTTGTCATT
>JAUZQP010000154.1 GCA_030950965.1 Mariprofundaceae bacterium | reverse complement strand
CATGAGCGGAACTTCCTCAATGGTGAATATGACGCGCGGAACTTGAATTTCACTCATGCCCTTTTCTTTGGCTAGGAGCATGATACTTTTGCGGTTGGCTTCTGGTTGGGTGGTGAGTAGTACCAGTTGTTCACCTTTTGCTGGGTGGCTGAAGGACACCACAGCATGAAGTTGCTCTGGCCAGCATTCGGTAATCAGCTCTTCCACAGCACTCAGTGACACCATTTCGCCAGCAATTTTAGCAAATCGTTTGATCCGCCCTTGAATGAATACGAAGCCTTCATCGTCGATGCGTACCATGTCACCCGTATCGTACCAGCCACGTTCAGGTGGTGTTAAACGCCCAGGACGACTATTCAGCAAATAGCCCGCCATGACATTGGGTCCTTTTACCAGTAAACGACCCGCACCACGAATGCCTTGTACTGCGACCAGTCGTGATTGAATACCAGGTAACAAACGACCTACACTACCTTTTTTATAATACATCGGGGTGTTGACGGATAGGACAGGGCTAGTTTCAGTCGCACCATAACCTTCAAAAATACGGATGCCAAACTTTTCCATCCACAGTTCGCGGGTTTCATCTTGGAGTTTTTCTGCACCTGCAACGACGTAGCGCAGCGAATAAAAATCATAAGGGTGGGCATATTTACCATAGCCAGCCAAAAAAACATTGGTACCAAACAGCACGGTGGCATTGAGGTCGTAAGCCTCTTCGGGAATGGCTTTGTAATGGAGTGGCGAAGGGTACAAAAACATGTGCATGCCATTGAGCACGGAGTTCATTGCACCTGCCGTTAAACCAAAAGAGTGGAATAAGGGTAGGGCATTCAGGCATACATCCGCAGGGGTGAAGTTGGCACGCGCCCCCATTTGAGCAACATTGGCTAAGACGTTTTTGTGCGTCAATACTACACCTTTGGGTGAGCCTTCTGACCCCGATGTAAATAAAACGACGGCAGAATCTTGTGAACCGACATTATTGATATGACGGTACAGCGTAAAACGTGGCATGAAAGCGCAGGCTAGAGCCTTGAGTTTGCGACCTAATGTGATGTGAGGCTTCACGTCTTCGAGGTAAACAATAGCGACAGAGGATTCCAATGCCGCCATGCGTTCTTGAAGTTCGCCTGCTTCGACGAATTTATGCGAAGTGATGATGGTGGATACTTGCGCTGTACGCACAGCCGAAAGCAGGACAGCTGGCCCCATAGTGTAATTCAACATCGTTGGCACGTAACCACGACTTTGTAGCGCAAAAAATGATACAATCACCGCCGATACATTGGGTAATAATAGGCCTACATGTGCGCCCTGATCCTCGTCGCGCAAATAGGGGTTAAACAGATCAGCCAGCAAAAATGAGCGGGTGAATAGTTGGCGGTAACTCAGTGGATTGCGTTCTACATCCTCAACAATTAAATGTTTGGAACCATGAATTTCGCTGGCTTCAACCAACGCATCCCAAGTGCGACGGCGGTAGGCGGTGGATTCAAAAATCATTTCGGACATGATGTCCGCTAAAACATTGCCAGCCTTTTCACGCCGTTGGCGGGCGGTTAAATCATCGGGTAGCTCAAGCTCGTGAGCAGGCAATATAGTCAGGCGAATTTGCGGAAACCAACGCAGGCGTGCTTGCCCTTTGAGGTAGGAAAAACGCGTGTATTGCGCGCCATCAATACGTACTGGGACGATTTTAGCACCGGCGCGATCCGCCGCCATGCCAGGTCCCGCGTAAATCTTCATCAGCGAGCCAGTGGCTGTGATGCGACCTTCGGGGAAGATCATGACACGATGATTGGCTTTGAGGTGAGCAATCAGGCTTTTCATCGCCATCGGGTCGCTGTTGTTCATCGGGAATAGGTTAATAAATGGTTTGAGAAAGCGCATCCACCATGTTTTTTCAAAGGAATTATGGATAGCGTAACTGATGTCATCACCGAGGAAAAGCCCCAGCAGCACGCCATCAAGCAGTGACGTGTGATTGGCAACGATCAGTACACGGTCGCCCGCACTGTTTAAGTTATCCATGCCTTCGATTTTTAGGCGGTAAGCCCATTTGAAGCATGTACGGACAATCCAAACAATGAGTCGCATTCAAAGCCCTCCTTAGTGGTGATACTAGCGCACCTATACTGTTAAAGGTGTGCTAATCGCCTAAGCCTGCGGTTTTCGCCCATGAAATCAATTTTTTTGTCTTGGTGTGTTAAAAATCAGCGTGTTTACAATCATGATGTAGTGAAAATACGTAGGTTAAGCTAAATATTTAAACCTGATTCAAGCTATAATTTGTTGCCGATAGAAGTAAACGCAGTTATGATATGCTCGTTTTTTTGACTAAAGGAGCGTTGCTGCTGTGCAAAGGTTTTGTCATTTTACCGTTGTGATGGGGTGTCTGCTGCTGTTCTTGGTGCTTGGCAGCAGCTTGAATGCGTGGGCGCATAATGTGGGGCAAGCGCAAACATCTAAGTTTTTTGACCCCGACACGGTGCAAATGCTCAAAGATCGTGCTTCAGGTGCTGTCGCTGGTGGTCCTGGTTTGCGGCAGGGTGATATTATTTCCTATATCGTCGAATCCGTCCCTGCCCCCAATGGTGCGACGTTGGGGGC
>JAUZQP010000153.1 GCA_030950965.1 Mariprofundaceae bacterium | reverse complement strand
CGCCCGGGTAATGGTGTGGGTGCGCAGTCGTCGGCTTCACTCTCTTTTACCCAGCCTTTGCTTCAAGGGGCTGGTTTATCGTTCAACGAAATCACCCAGACCTTGGCGCAGCGAGCGGAGCAGAGCAACATCCAAGCGTTGCGTAACACCTTAATCAAGACGGTGAGCAATGTGATTTTTAGCTACCGTCGCTTTATGTTGGCGCAGCAGCAATTAACGATTACTGCACAATCCATTGAGCGTTCGCGCAACAATTTAGAGCGTCAAAAAGCCCTGGTGAAGATGGGACGGGTGGCAGCCAACAAGGTTATTCAACTGGAAAACACTTTGGCAAAGAGCGCATTAAGCTATCGGCAGCAGCAAAACCGCGTTGAAGACCAACGGGTGGCTTTGTTAAGTTTGATGAATGTGGATCGGCAAATGCGTATTCGCCCTGTGCTTGAGCTTGATGTGGAGCGCGAACCCTTAAAACTCAAAGCACTACAGCAGTTGGCTCGTCAATACCAACCAGCTTATATTCAGGGAACCATCAATCTTGCCAATCAGACTACACGCTTGGAACAAGCTGAAGATCAACAGTTGTGGGATGCCAGTATCACGGCGGATTACAGTGTCACCGCAATCGGTTCGCAGTGGCAGCAAACACAGCAGCAGTTGGGGCAACGGCGGCAGGGTAATTATAGTGTTGGCGTAACGCTGAGTGTTCCATTGGGCGACTTGACGCGAGAGCAACGCTATATCACGGCACGCATTGCTCGTGAAACCACGGAGCTGGCGTGGCAAGATACCGAGAAACAACTGGATGTTAATATTCAAACCAGCATGCGTAACGTGAATTTAACGTGGGATACGATTGCCCTTGCCAAGCGGGTGACTGAACTTTCACGCAAACAGCTAGAGGGAGAAACGGTCAAGGTGAAAACGGGGATCTCCTCCAACTACGATTTAATTCTAGCCCAGGATGCCTTGGTACAAGCTGAAAATGGTGAGGTGAGTGCCAAGATGAACTATTTGAATGCACTGACCAGTTTACACCAACTGTTGGGGACGACCCTGCGCCAGTGGCATATCGACATTGCCAAACAAGACGGAGCTTCAGATGACTGAATCAACAGACCATGATGTAATCAGATTACAACAGCATCTGCGGCGCTGGCGGAATGCGACCCTAGCGATTATTGCCGCTGTCATCACAGCAGTAAGCTGGCAACCTGCATACACTTGGTGGCAAAGCATGAGCAGTACAGCGCAAGCTGAGGCTAGTATTCCACCCGAGCGCATTCACACCGTGGCAAATCAGTTATTGAAAGATAACATCAAACTATCGGGAAAGATTCGACCGCTGGCGAGTGTCGAAATCAGCAGTCCTTTTTCGGGTACAGTGAGCAGTGTCCATGTGCGCTATGGTGATACGGTGAAGCAGGGTCAGTTGCTCTTTAGTATCCAGCCTGATGCATCATTCAATAGCGGATTGATGCAAACGCAATTGCTCTATAACATGGCTTGGGATAAAATGAAGAGTCTTAAATCCTGGTCCAGCAGCAGTACCGTGCGCAAAGCACGAAGAGCTATCATCCAACAGCAGCAGGCACTAAAAAAAGCCAAACGTAAACGCGATGAAGATCGTTTGTTGTATCAGCAAGGGGTGATTGCTAAGTCACAACTAGAAGCCAGTGAGCAAGCACTGAAAGATGCCAAAACAGGCTTGAGTGAGCAACAAGAGGCATTGCGGGATACGCTAGCCCAAGGCAGTAAACATGAGATTTCACTGCAACAATTAAAGCTTGAAGTCGCCCACAATAATTTGATATCCTTACAAAATAAACTCGCCCTAGCAGATGTTTACGCAACCATTGATGGGATTCTGATGTTGCCAGAAGGGAAAAACCCTAATGGTTCGTACTTCACTCCTATTAAATTAGGCCGCCATTTAGGGAGCGGTGAAAAGATGTTTCAGCTTGCTGATATGAGCAAGCTACGTGCTGCCCTCAAAGTGGATGATAGAACGATTATCAGACTGAAAACAGGGCTGAAAGCGACGATCACTTCATCAATATTACCTGATATGGTGCTTGATGCTTATACCGCTAGCGTCTCTCGTGAGCCAATAAAAGGCTCCTCTCGTAGTCATACTGCGCAGTATGCCGTAAGCGTCATTACCCTCCAACTTACGACCATTGAGCGTGACAACATTCGCATGGGGATGAGCGTGATGGTGGATATCCAAATATCACCACCGTATCAAGCTTTGGTGATTCCAATTGATGCGATTTATATGGAAAAGGATCAGCCTAAAGTCAACCGTTTAGATGATGCGGATCAGCCTCAGTCCGTGACCATCACCACGGGGATTGCCTCGGTGCATGATATTGAGATTATAGATGGCTTAAAGGCAGGCGACCGCATTGTGATACCGGACATTTAACATGCCATTACTCAACATGAACGATGTGCATAAAAGTTACATGATGGCCGGCAACGCGCTGCACATCCTCAAAGGTGTGAGCTTTACCGTGCAGGCGGGTGATATGGTGGCAATCACGGGCGCATCAGGCAGTGGCAAAAGCACCTTGATGAATATTATCGGTTTATTGGATCGCCATGACCAAGGTTCGTATCAATTGGCAGGTAACGAGGTGAGCCACCATCATGACGATGCGCTGGCAGCCTTGCGCAATAAAAATATCGGCTTTGTGTTTCAATCCTTTCATTTATTGCAGCGTTTAACCGCCGTGGATAATGTCATGCAGCCGTTAATGTATCGCCACGATGCCATGACAGTTGCTACCATGCGCCAAACTGCAATGGCTGTGCTGGAAAAAGTTGGCATGGCAGATCGTGCCCATCATCATCCGAACCAACTATCAGGTGGACAGCAGCAACGTATTGCCATTGCGCGTGCGCTGGTGGGTTCGCCTACCCTATTGCTGGCTGATGAGCCTACAGGGGCATTAGATCGCGAAATGAGCGAAGATGTTATGCATCTATTCCATCGCCTTAATCAACAGGAGGGGGTGACGATGGTACTGATCACCCATGACCCTGAGGTAGCCGCGCAATGCGGTCGCCGTCTGACTATAGATGATGGTTATATGTCATCATGCTGATTCGTCACATCAAAACTGCTGGCAACAGCCTCTACACAGCGAAACAACGCACGCTGCTAGCGCTCTTGGGTATGAGTATTGGTATTGCTTCGGTCATTGCGATGTTATCCGTCGGATTGATGTATGGCGAAGAGACGATGCGTCAGTACCAAGCCCTGGGTAGCGATATGCTAAGTATTGGGTATCAACGTGAGCCAAGAGATAATAGCAGCGATGATAGCGATAGTGATCGAAAGAAGCCTGCTATGACAGCAGCGTTGGTACAAGCTCTCCCCGAACATCTGCACAGTATTGCGATGGCTGCGCCAGAAGCGAACAGCTACGCGTGGTTTGATTTTGATGGCACATCGGGTTATGTGTGGGATTTTATCGGCACAACACAAAACTATCGCGCGCTTAATGGCATCAAAATCCAACAGGGACGCTTCATCTCCGACCTTGATGCGCACCAACACACGGTGGTACTCAGTGGTGACTTTTTAAATACAAAGGCTTTTCGCACGTATAAAAAAAACATCATCGGTGCGACTATCATGCTGAGAGATCGGGAATATCATATTGTTGGCGTATTAGCAGAAAATGCCATGTTAAACAGTGCTGGAGGCAATGTTATTCGTAAAACAGCCTACACCCATATCAGCAATATGCGGCAACAGCGTGATGGGCGAACCGTTGGGGTAGTTCATGCCAAATTGACAGCGGGTGCTGATGCAGCACAAACAGCAGAAGCGATTGAGCAGTATTTCGCCAAACGGGTGAGCGGTTTGAAGGTGAAAGTGATTTTTAGTAAATCACTGATTGAACGCAAACAGAAGCAGGCGAATATGCAAACGCTCTTGCTGACGGTCATTGGCGCGATTGCTATGTTGGTGGCAGGCGTAGGGATTATGAATGTGATGCTCACATCGGTAACTGAACGCAAGCAAGAGATCGGTATTTTGCGCGCTATTGGCGCACGACAAGCGGACATCCGCTGGCAGTTTTTTATCGAGGCGGTCATCCTTTCACTACTCGGCGGCGCAATAGGAACAGCATTGGGCGTGGCAGCCGCCTATGGTTATGCTCAAGTACAAGAACTCACCTTTTTTGTCTCCACCTTCGCTATTTTTGTCGGTGTAGGTGTGTCCACGGCGATTGGTATCATCTTCGGTTTATACCCCGCCCATAAAGCAGCCAAACTCGACCCCATTACAGCCCTGCGCGCAGTGTGAGGCTATCAGCAACATTGACCTTGCATGACTACGGCTTCAAGTACTCTTTTAGGCGTTGCCATCCGATCTCACCTGCGGGAATACCTAAGCGAACGCTATGACTCAAGGCTGGCCACTCGGGGAATTCACGCAATAAAAGGCGATGTTTTGCAGGGTCTGGCAAGGGGTGCGGTGGTCTACCCAATACAAAAGAGGCAGCGGATCGGTGCGTTTGCCAACCGTGAGACAACAGCAGCGCATCCAAGCGTTGGCAGCCTTGTTGGAGTTGTCGGTCGCGCTCATCAGCCTCAGGTAACAGCAGGGGCAATAGGTGCAAGCCCAGCGTCGTAGCGGGCCACGGCGGCAGCCAGCGCATTAAAGCTTCGATGGTGCGGCTCTCGGCAATCACATAACCCAAACGTAAGCCTGGGATACAAAAGGTTTTGGTTAACGAACCCAAGCGAACCCATTGCGGCAATAGTCCTAAGTTGCGGCGTTGCGCGAATGCCATATAGGATTCATCCAGCACGCCACCCCTGTTCAGCGGCAGCGCTTGTTGATCGCCAAAAGGGTTGGATGGTGAGGTCATCCACACCGCATCGGCAGCAGGAATAGTTTCATACATGGCATAGCTGCGAATATGGCAGCCAGCACGTTGAGCACAGCGCAGTGGTTCGCGGTAACAGGGTGTGCGAATCGCGAGTGACTGCCAAGACATGGCGTGGAATATTATTTCAATCATCGCTTGCGCGCCTGCAATCATCAGGACATTGGCAGCAGGTACAGCAAACGCTTTCGCCAAGGCAGTGCGTGCAGGTTCGCCATGGGCATCGGGGTAGCGTCCGATTAAATCGCTCTGCTGCTGTAACCACGTACCCAACCATGCAGGCGGCCCCGCAGGGTGCAGCCCCGTGGATAAATCAAGCACATCATCGGGATTGCAACACCAACGGCGCGCCGCAGCTTCGACACCGCCACCGTGCGGACACGTTTCAAATCCCATACCACAACACCCCTGCGAGCAATAGACCGCCCATGATTAAGGCATGACGCACACAGCGCAGTGCATCCGCCACTGCTTGTGTATCATCGGCTGGACGCGCTACGACTGTGCCGTAATCTGGTCGTTCATCCACCACACCACGCCGCATTACCGCACCGCCTAAGCGTACACAGGCAGCGTGAGCCAATGCCGCCTCTGGCCAGCCTGCATTGGGGGAGGCATGCATGCGTGCTTGCGCGGCTAAGGTATGTAAACAAACGTAGCCCCCCGACACCAGCAAGAACAATGCGGCAGTGATGCGCGCAGGAATATAGTTCGCACCATCATCCACTTTGGCTGCCCACCAACCGAATTGACGGTAATGCGCATGGCGGTAGCCCCACATCGCATCAAGCGTGTTAATCATGCGGTACAACACCGCACCTTCTACGCCTGCGACAAGGAACCAAAACAGCGGTGCGATCACCGCATCGGAGCCGTTCTCCGCCAGTGACTCTAGGGCAGCACGATGGCTTTGCTCTCTCGTCATCGCAGTGCAGTCACGGCTGACAATACGACTCACAGCAGCGCGAGATTGCTCGATGCTGCGCGCTTGTACCACCGCTTGTACATGGCTAAATAAAGATGACCAGCCGATACTTAACCAGAGCAAAAGCACATCCCAGCCCCAACCGAGCGCATGCAAAGCATGACAAACCAGCAGGCAGAAAGACACCACAGCAGACCAAGCCACCAGCCCATTGCAACGGCTATCGCCATAAGCCACACGTTCTGCATACATGGCACAAGCACCAAACCATGCCACAGGATGCCAACGATTCGATGGCTCAGCCACCCACCATTCCAGCAACATAGCCCAAGCGAATATCAGCAATAATAACCCATTCGGTGCATCGCTCAGCATGATGATGGGATGGTGGCTATGCTATAAAGTGTCGTCCACAGATGAACACAGATGAACACAGATAAGAGAGAATAATTGAGCGCGACAGTCTTTAATATCAACGTGTTGTGGCGTAGGTTGGGTAGAGCGAAGCGAAACCCAACAATCATCAGGGTAGCCATGTGGATGATCGATACCATGATTGATGCCTCATCGGTGTTTATCTGTGGAGAATATAGTTCTTCTTTGTCCCATCTTAAACGGGAAGCCCAATCATCCACATGGCAACCAATGCCGCCATAATTCAGGGGTTAATTCGGCTTCTAAATGATCGGCTAGCAAATCCAAAGAAGCCAGCGTGCGTTGCTCTTGGTTGATGCCGTCGCTACCGTCAAAACCGATACTAGCCAACCATGCACGGCGGAAATCACCCTGCTCAAACAAGCCATGAATATAGGTTCCCGACACCTGGCCATCATCACTACAGGCTGCAAAAGGGAACAGATGGGGGTCAAGGTTGGAATCACCATGATGAATTTCATAACCGCTGACGGTGTAACCTGCGGGTTGACAGGATGTTTGAAGCACACGGCGCAACACTTTATTCGGCTGCATCACCGTGCGCAGGGGAAGGTAATTCAACCCCTCGAATGTGCCGCCTTCCACCCCATCATCGCTGACTGTTTGCCCCAACATTTGCATGCCGCCACAGATCCCCAACACATAACCGCCATAGCGCAGGTGGCGTTGCAACAGACGATCAAAGCCCTGTTCCCGCAACCAACGAAGATCCGAGGCAACATGCTTAGAACCAGGCAAGATCACCACATCCGCACCCTGTAAGGCACTGGCATGACGGACAAAGCGCAAGGCAACGCCTGCCTCTGCTGCCAGTGGATCCATATCATCATGATTCGACATCCGTGGGTAAGCAATCACCGCGATATGCAGCACCCCTTCATCAGACGCGCCAGCATGACGGTAGGGGCTATCTTCTTCGGGCAACTCCAAGGGTAAATAGGGGATCACACCACCGACGCTGATGCCGCTTTGCTGCTCCATCCATTGCAGCGCATCATCCAGCAAGCAGCGTGAACCACGAAAGCCATTAACCAGCAAGCTTGTCACCCGTTGCCGTTCACTATCAGCAAGGGTGTCCAACGTGCCACGCAGGGCGGCAAACACACCACCACGGTTGATGTCCCCCACCAACCACACTGGCACGTCAGCGACTTCGGCAAAGCCCATGTTGGCAATATCACCACGGCGCAAATTGGGTTCGGCAGGACTCCCGGCACCTTCAACCAGCACCACATCATAGCCCGATTGCAAGGACTCGAACGATGCTAACACCGTATCCAGCAGGGCAATGCGATCTTCGCGAAAACGTTTCGCCTGTAATCGCCCTACCACCTGACCACGCACAATAAGCTGCGCCTGATGGTCAGCTTCGGGTTTAATCAGTACGGGGTTCATATCGACCATAGCTTCGATGCCACAAGCCAAGGCTTGCAAGGCTTGGGCGCGACCAATTTCGCCACCATCTGCCGTGACAGCCGCATTATTACTCATATTTTGCGGTTTGAAGGGGGCGACGCGCACACCCTGACGCGCCAGCAAACGGCATAAGCCTGCCACCAACACCGATTTACCCACGCCTGATGCCGTGCCTTGCAACATCATGCAATCAGCGCGCAATCGTCTCATCCTGCGGATAACTGTTTTCTGTCAGCACCTGGTCAAGGGCAACACGCTCGCGCCAGCCTTCTGCTTCCAACATCGGGCGGTCATAAAACGCTGTCACAGGACCTAAGCACAACAAGGCAATCACTTGTGCTTCTGGCGGACAATGTAGCAGACTAGCTACCGCCTGCGGCTCAAAAAACGACACCCAACCCAGTCCCAAGTTCTCTGCCCGCGCTGCCAGCCACATGTTTTCTATCGCACAAGCAGCCGAGCATAATGCCATCGCCTCGGGCATGGTGCGGCGACCAAACACCGTACCATCATCGGGTGCCAGTACCACTGCCAACAGTTCGGCACAAGCATCCATCCCTGCCACTTTAAGGCGCATAAAATCATCGTGCTGTTGATCCATCTGCTCAGCCGTGCGCAGACGTTCTTGCTCTACCACAGCAGCTAACTGCTGGCGCACTGTCCTATCCGTAATACGAATAAATCGCCACGGCTGCATCAAGCCCACCGATGGCGCGGCATGGCCTGCGGTGATAATGCGCGCCAACACATCCGTTGCCACTGTACCACCTGAAAAATGGCGGATGTCACGCCGTTGATGAATCACCCGGTACAGCGTGTCGCGCTCTTGTGGGGTAAATATCATACGTGCGGTGGCTCGATGCCATCACGCATCAACTTGTATTCAATGGCATCCACCAAGGCCTGATAACTCGCCTCAATCATATTGGTGGAGACACCTACCGTCCCCCATTCACTCACCCCATCGGTGGATTCAATCAGCACCCGCACGCTCGCCTCGGTAGCTTCGCGGGTGCTAAGCACACGCATTTTAAAGTCGGTTAAGCGCATATCATTTAAAGCAGGGTAGTGATTGACCAAGGCTAAACGCAAGGCTTTATCCATCGCGTTCACAGGACCGTTGCCTAAAGCGACCGTATGGCAATGTTCAGAACCAACCATAAGCTGCACCGTGGCTTCGGCTTCCGTGGGTTCATCATGGTCAAATTTGGTATCCAAAACACGGAAGGATTTGAGGGTGAAATAATGGCGGAATTCACCCAAAGCACGTTTAAAGCGCAGTTGAAACGACGCTTCCGCGCCTTCAAAAGCATAGCCTTGATTTTCCAACATTTTAACCTGTTCCACCATGCGCTGAATAGCAGGGTCATGGGCGTTAATGTCTCGTGCCAACGATAAGCCTGCTGTTTTGGCAATAATATTACTGCGCCCAGCTTGATCCGACACGATCACCCGCTGCGTATTACCGACCAGTTCAGGCGCAATATGTTCGTACAGCATGGGACTTTTTTTCACTGCCGAAACGTGAATGCCACCTTTGTGCGCAAAAGCATTCTGCCCTACATAAGGCTGATGCCGCCACGGCAAACGGTTCGCCATTTCATTAACGAAATCGGAGAGCGAACGCAGCTCCTGCAACTGTTGTGCTGGCAGATGACAAGGAAGCTTCATTTTGAGGATGAGGTTGGGAATAACTGAAGTAAGATTGGCATTGCCACAGCGTTCGCCAATGCCGTTAATCGTCCCTTGAATATGGCGCGCGCCCACGCGAGCGGCGGAAATACTGTTTGCAACAGCTAAATCACAGTCATTATGAGCATGAATGCCAATGGTTTGACGGGGGAAACGACGGATGGCATGACTGACCATAGAGGCAACTTCATACGGCGTAGATCCGCCATTGGTATCACACAACACCAGCGCGTCTGCACCTGCTTCATGCGCTGCTTGCAGGGCTTGGATACTGTAGCTTTCGTCATCTTTGTGACCATCAAAAAAATGTTCGGCATCAAAAAAAACTGTACCAATATGCTGCTTGAGCAACGCGATAGAGCCATGAATAAGATCAAGGTTTTCTTGTAGGCTGATATTCAATGCTTTATGAACGTGTAACGGCCATGTTTTGCCAAAAATACAGACCGCATCAGGCTGGGCTTGTAGTAAAGCCTGCAACCCTTTATCGGCTTCAACCCGACCATTGGGTCGCGCAGTGCTACCAAAAGCCACCAGCTTACTGCGCTGCCATTGTCGCTGGCGCAGCTCAGTAAATACACGGTCATCTTTGGGGTTCGCACCAGGCCAACCTGCTTCGATCCAATCCATGCCAAAGTCAGCCAGTCGTTGGGCGATATGGATTTTATCTTGAGCAGAAAAGTTAATTCCCACGGTTTGGCTACCATCACGAAGAGTCGTGTCAAAGAACTCCACTTCTTTCAACGTATGCCTCCTGCTGCCTGTACCCTTGCGTGGTCACGCCATGATGTTCAGTTTTCGCTGATGAATACACAAACATTATGCTACGAAGTAACCATCACAGGCACAGTACAAGGGGTGGGGTTTCGTTACGCCACCCTCCAGCAGGCGCGCACCCTGAAGCTCACAGGCTGGGTACGCAACTGTGACGATGGTTCGGTGGAGGTGCTGATCTGTGGTGAAGCCAGCGCGATTCAGCCGATGCTGGGTTGGCTCGCCGACGGTGGCCCTGCAACGGCAACAGTGGAGCAAATGAGTTTTGCTTTATCGCAACAAACATCTGTTGAAGCTTTCACCATTCGTTGAGGGATTTAACCTGAATTATTCATGAATCGTCGTGATGATTGCGTAGAACCTTTGTTTGCAACGGATGCCTTGCTGGAAGTAGCGTACCCATGGATATGCTCGACTAGCAGGGTGTTCGTTGCAGACAAAGGGGCAAGCAAGGGCGCGATAGTATTGGTGAAAAATTCAGGTTATAGCCGTGTTGTCGAATGCTGCGATAGCAAACGACAACACGTCGGTGATCACATGTGTGTGCGTTCGCCTTGCTCCTGCTCCACCTTGCATTCAATACACAGCGTCGTAACAGGGCGAGCAATCAAGCGTTTGTAAGCAATGTCTGCACCGCAGCCATCACATACACCGTACTCACCCTCTTTTAAGCGGCACAAAGCTTGTTCGATTTTACGAATCAAACGCCGCTCACGATCTTTAATACGAATATCAAAGTCACGTTCTGTTTCGATCGAAGCTTGATCATTCGGGTCGGCAAAGACACCTGGCTCTTCCTGCATATCGTGTATGCTGCGATTCAGCGAGCTTTTGAGTTCATCACACCAATTTTTCAATAGGACTTCAAACTCATTGGTTTTCTCTTGATTTAGGGCCATAAGGTCCTCCACAGGCAGTGTTCGGAAACCAGCCTCGCTGATTATTCCACTCAGCCAAGAAAGCATCATAAGGCATCTTGGCTTCATACAGGGTGCTGCAAAGCTACATGTTGATTAAAATTAAAAAAGCCACCCTTAAAAGGCGGCGCATACTATGAATAGGTTATAATTTAATCAAGTTTTAACCATGAGCAAGTCGGTAAAACCCTATGGTAAAGATGGCTTTACTTTAGCCTGAATCATTCAGGCTAAAGTTCGCCAATATAATGTAGGTCAGATAAACCCTTCGCTTATCTGACCTACATGGCATCGCACCCCTCTTAACCTGAATATTAGGCTAATGAGGGACTCCATCATGAAGCTCACGCAATAGGCGTAGCAGAGCTTGGTATTGAAACGGCTTACTGACAATGGCATCCACATGCAAATCACCCAATTTTTTCAATACATCGTCTTTAGCTTCGCCCGAACATACCACGACGGGCACCGTTAGCCCCGCCTTCCGTAACGCTCCTAGTAGTTGAGGCCCACTCATCACTGGCATGCTCATATCCAACATCACCAAGTCAATCTGTGTTTGATGCATGGTAAAGTCCTGCAAGGCAGACTCCCCATCGGCATGGGCGCGAACATGATAATCCGCATGATTTAATAGCTGTTGTAAGACATCACGAATAGCTTGTTCATCCTCCACCACTAAAATCGTCTCTCTATTTTTATTCTGTACGGTAGTCGGTGCAATCTGTTCGATGGGTGCGTCGATCGTGGGTGTATCATGAACAGTAACAGGAATAAGCAGCGTAAATTTTGTACCTTCATAAAGCTGGCTTTCACATTGAATAGCACCCTGATGCGACTGAATAATGCCCAATACTGCGGACATGCCTAAGCCGCGCCCCGTGAACTTCGTCGTGTAAAACGGATCGAAAATACGGCAACGTACTTTATCGCTCATGCCACAGCCATCATCTTGCACTGTTAAGCGGACAAAGGTCAGCGAATCTGGTAACTGATCGAAATACATGCCTTCTAAATCATTGCGTTCAAGCTGCACCTTCTCGCCACTGACTTGTATGGAACCATGTTGCGAACCAATGGCTTCCTTGGCGTTGATGAGCAAGTTCATGATGACTTGTTCCAATTGCATGCTATCGGCTTTGACCAAAGGCAGGTCATCTGCCAGTTCAAAATGCATCTCAACATGACGGGGAACGGTGACTTGTAAAAGGTGACTCAGTTCATCAAACAATGTTTTAAGATTGACCCACTCGACATCGCATTTACCTTTGCCTGCATAAGCCATCAGTTCGCGGCACAGTCCTGCACCGCGTGTACTGGCACCAACAATCGCATCAAGTGAACTCTTTTGGGGCGAATCGTTGGCAAAACCTATCGCTAACAACTCGGCATTGCCCATCACCACGGCGAGAATATTATTAAAATCATGCGCAATACCGCTCGCTAATACGCCCAGTGACTCCAACCGTTGCAAATGTTCCATCTGTGCTTGCAAATCGCGTTCTCGGGTAATATCCCGTTGAATCGATACAAAGTGTGATACATGCCCATAACCATCAAAAATCGGCGCAATCGTCTGTTCAGCATGATAACTTGAACCATCTTTACGTTGGTTAACGAAGACATCCTTCCACACCTTACCTGCTAACAAATCGGTCCACATCCGTTTATAATAGCTATCGTCGTATTCGCCACCCTTCAAAATACTGGGCTTTTTGCCAATCACCTCTTCTCGGCTAAATTGGGTAATGCGGTAAAAAGCATGGTTAACGTATTCGATCAGGCCTGAAGGGTCGGTAATCAAAATGGCATCGCTTGCCTGATTGACCACCGCAGAGAGTAGCCGCATTTCACCTTCGGCACGTTTCCGCACCGTCAAATCACGCAAGAATATAAGGAACTCGCCATGTTCATCCAAATCAAACATGGCGCGTTCCCGCATAAACATCATGTAATCAACATGAAACGGTAGCACCTCCAGCTCCATCGGGAACAAGCTTTGGTCTTTTGCTTGACCAACACATTCGCGCACCGTATCGGCTAATTGTTCTAATTCGACTTGTTGCGATAAACTAGGCACATCTTGCCGTGTGGCACGAGAGGAGGGATAAAGGTTATCCAGCACGTTATGGGCTATTAACTCTTCTGGTGTACAACCAAACATGCCTTGCGCTGCCTGATTGGTCGTGATGACCTTGCCCTCATGATTGACCGTCAATACACCATCGGGGATGTGTTGCAAAATCAATTGCAAACGGCGTTCGCGTATAGCCCACACAGCTTCCAACTCGGCAAATGCACGCGCTAGCGCACCAAACTCATCTTTTCTGCCTTGTGGTAATGCGGTGTCGGTGATTTCGCCACTGTATAAACGGCGAATCGAACCGAGCAACGCAGTCATCGGGGAAAGCACCAAGCCTTGCAGTAAAGCCCATGTAACCAACAGCAATACGATAGCAAACAGCGCTGAAAACACCAAAGCCTTGTGACGGAATTCGACAATACTTGCTTCATCCTTAACGGTGGATAGTTGAATAAACAGTACGCCACGCACGGCATCATCTTCGTAGCCATGACAATGCAGACAAGCATCCTCGCGTTGAATGGGCATCAGCAGGGAAAAGTGACCATGACGTGGATCATCCAGCAGTACAGAGCCTGCCACGGCCTGGCGAATATTTTGTAGCGATGGAGCCGCGCCTGGCATGGCTCCATTGATGGGACGTTGAAACAGTTCATCACCTAGGTAACGATTTACCGCCTTAATCGTACTTAAATCGGTAAATGCTTCTTCCCCATTGCGGCGAAAGACGCGCAATTGCTCAATGTCAGCCTGACCAGCCATCCGCCCCATCCATTCGCTGACCAATTGACCATCACCATGCAGCATCAACGTCTTTAGCCCTGCAATTTGGGTATGGGCTAATGCTATCGCTTCGCTTTTAACATCATCGCGCAA
>JAUZQP010000152.1 GCA_030950965.1 Mariprofundaceae bacterium | reverse complement strand
GAGTTGTTTTTTTGCGGTAAATCGTACCCCGAAAACACGTTTGAATTTTATGAGCCCATTCTTGATTGGATTCAGCGTTACTTTCAGCAAACCGAGGTGCCAGCCATGACCTTGAATATAGAGCTGATTTATTTTAACTCCAGCAGCTCCAAGCTACTGTTCGACCTTTTTGATGTTTTAGATGAACACAAAAAGCATAAGTCGGAGGTAAACTGGATTCATCATATTGAAAATGAATCAGCCCAAGAAGCAGGCGAGGATTTCATTGAAGATTTTGAACACCTGAATATTAAGCTGGTAGCCAAGGCATAAGTATGCGTGCCAAAAGCATACGTGAACGCATCAGGTTCTCTGTTATTGTCAGTTCTGTCACCACACTATTGCTATTTTTTATAGTGATGGGGGTTGAACAGTACAACCGCATGGACACCATGATGGAGAAAAAAGTCAATTATCTTGGTGAACTGGCACAACACAGCTTGATTGTTCCAGCGTGGAACATGGATGATAAAAGCATTAATGATATTATGGATGCTATTTTTAACGATGGTGATGTCGCATATATTGCCATTGTAGAAAATGATGGTGTCATGGCACAACGGGTGCAAGCCAAATACAGAGGGAAATCTTTGAAATGGTTTGCCTCTAAATCGAAGTTTTCCACCCTCTCTTTGCCACTGGTTTATGATGATCACGCGCTAGGTACGATAGACATTGCTGTTTCTAACAAAAGCTTTAAAGAGACCCTTTACCGTGATTATATATACTTGCTTTTGCTTACGACACTACTGATCTTTATTGTTATATTGCGTGCTATTTCGGTTATTCGCTCCTATATTTTCAAGCCTTTAAAAGAGTTTGAAGATGCGGTCACCTCAATAGCTGATGGAAACATGAGTGCGGTGATGCCGCACCGTGAGAATAACGATGAGATTGGACGTTTAGCCCAAGCATTTGAAGCCATGCGTCACGCTATTAAATCATTGATTCAAGATCTGAATGCAGCCAACGAAGGGTTGGAAGATAAGGTTAAAGAGCGCACTCTAGAATTGGAAACAGCACACAAAAGCATCAAATCCTCTATTGAGTATGCCGCCTTAATTCAAGGTGCCGTTATGCCTGAAAAGGATGCCTTTGATCATCACTTTCAGGACTACTTTGACATCTGGCTCCCCAAGGATGTAGTGGGTGGTGATATTTATCTGTTTGACTCATTGCGCACAGATCAAGACGAATGCGTCATCATGGTCATTGATTGCACCGGGCATGGCGTGGCAGGTGCTTTTGTGACTATGATGGTTAAAGCTATAGAGCAGCAAGTTATCGAAAGTATCTTGCGCAGCCATGAGGCCGTTAGCCCAGCAAAAATTCTTGGCTTTTTTAATATAGCGATCAAACAACTGTTACAGCAACATGATAAGGGCTCTCTTTCCAACGCGGGCTTTGATGGTAGTATTCTTTATTACAACAAACAAGAGGGGATAGTGAAATTCTCAGGTGCTTATACCTCGCTGATGTACACTGAAGATAATGAACTGAAGAGCTTGAGCGGCTCTAAGCATTCGATTGGCTATAAATCATCTGATGCCAATTATATATTCAAAGAACATACGATTGCTGTACAAAAAGGGATGCGCCTTTATCTTTCGACGGATGGATTCCCTGATCAACTGGGCGGGGAAAAAGGTTTTTGTTTTGGTCGTAGCCATCTGATCCGCCTACTGAATGAATCACAAAGCGACGCTATGAGCCAACAGAAAAATATTTTGTTGCAAGCATTATCTAATTATCAAGGTTCTTATGAACGCAATGATGATATAACGGTGATTGGCTTAGAGATATAGACTGTTTTTTTGCGTTTTTTAACATAAAGCAAGTGGCTCTGTATGATTGAATTTTAAGTAGATAGTAAACGTTTCGGGAGATGCATTGGTATGAATACCCATCGTGGCGATTTGATGGCAGAGCTGGAGGAGTTGGAAACATTCAACCCTGAATTAGCGCAGCGCATCATTAAAAAACTCGCTCGACAAAATAAAATCATATCCCGAGCAGATCAGCGGCAAAAACGTGAATATGACGCGCTACAAAATCTTAATGCTAGCCTAGAGCAACGCATTGAGAGACGTACCTCTGAGTTATTACAGTCAAAGACGAAAGCGGAACAAGCGACTCAGGCAAAAAGCGACTTTCTTGCTAATATGAGCCATGAAATTCGTACACCAATGAATGCTATTCTTGGCCTGAATTACCTTGCCCTCAAAACTGAATTAAATGAAAAACAACGTGACTACCTCAATAAAATTCAGCTTTCGGCGCGTTCATTGCTTGGAATTATCAATGATATTTTAGACTTTTCCAAAATAGAAGCGGGAAAATTAGATGTTGAAATCATCGATATGCAACTCGATGATGTGCTTACTCAATTAGGCGATGTCTGTTCCGACCTTGCTGCCCGTAAAAATTTGGAACTTCATTTTTTCAAAGAGCCCAATATTCCATCCTTGCTTGCTGGCGACCCCTTACGTATTCACCAAGTGCTGCTCAACCTTGTGAGTAATGCGATTAAATTCACCGAAAGTGGTGAAGTTATTGTACGCATTGAAAACGCTTTAAACCCTAATATTGAAGATCATCAGGTATGTTTGCGTTTTACCGTATTAGATACAGGGATTGGTTTGACTCAGCAGCAAATGGTCAATCTTTTTCAATCATTCTCTCAAGCCGATAGTTCAACCACCCGAAAATATGGTGGCACGGGACTTGGTTTAGCCATTTGTAAAAGTTTGGTTGAGCTGATGGGTGGTGGAATTAAAGTTGAGTCTGAGTTAGGCAAGGGAAGTCGTTTTATCTTTACCGTGGTTTTGGAAAAGGTGGAGGGTAAGGCTGATCATCGAAAACATGTTTTACCTGAAGTCTTGCAGCAGAAACGGGTTTTGGTTGTTGATGATAGTCCTACAGCGCAAGAAATTTTATCCAGTTACCTGAATGCCTTTTCTTTGCAGGTTCAGTGCGTGCCCTCTGGCTACCGTGCCATTGAGGCACTAGAAATAGCTTTCTGCGAAGAAAAGCCTTTTGATTTAGTACTGATGGATTTCAAAATGCCTGGTATGAATGGTATAGAGACAACGCGGCAAATTCAGTCTTCGCCTAGAATTCCAGAGGCTCCCACGGTTATTATGGTATCAGCTTATTGTAAAAATGAGCTTGTTGATAGTATAGAAGCGACGAATATTGAAAGCTTTTTAAATAAGCCTGTGAATCAATCACTATTATTTAATACCATTATGAGAATTTTTGACCAAGAAGATGATTATGCACATAGTAGTCACCTGCTTAAAAATGATGTTCAACAAAACCTAAGTGCATTACGTGGCGCAACGATTCTTTTGGTAGAAGACAATCCGATCAATCAACAGGTTGCCAAAGAGACGTTGGAAGATGCTGGTTTTGTGGTTGAAATTGCCAATCATGGGCAAGAGGCTGTCGATATGGTCGATCATAAGGTTTATGATGCTATTCTGATGGACTTGCAAATGCCTGTCATGGAAGGGCTTGAGGCAACACGAATCATTCGCCAAAAGGGTTCTGAAACGCCTATTATCGCCATGACTGCGCATGCCATGAAAGAAGAGATGGAACGTTGCCTACAAGCTGGGATGAATGACCATACCAGCAAACCTACCAATCCCAACGATTTGTTCGCCAAGCTTGCGCGTTGGATTAAACCGATTGATCGGGCTGTTGATGCCGTATCACAGCCTGTGGCTACTCCCTGCGAAGGACGTGCTGTTGAAGCGATGAAATCGATTGATTTTGATGCCTTAATGACCAAGCTGGGCGGCAATAAAGAACTTCTGTTGAAATTGCTCACGATGTTTAAAGAACGCTTCGCTGATGCTTCGGTACAATTATCCACAGCATTACAAAACAATGATATTTCATCGGCATTGTATTTACTACATGATCTCAAAGGAACGGCGGGGAATCTGTGTGCGACACCGTTAAGTGAATCCAGTGAACATCTACATGATTTTTTGGTTCAAAACCCTTCTTCTGCCGTACCTACGGCGTTACTGGAATCCTTTGATCATAGCTTAACGGAATTGATGGAAGAAATTGGCTTCCCGTTTAAGACGGAATAAAAAGAGAGCTGCAACGGTGAAGGGTAGGGCGCGCTTGCGCATCACACGGCGGTACAACTCATGCAGCGGTGTGTAAATGAACCAGTGTATGGGTTCTACAACGCCATGTTGTGCACAAGTGCACCCTACCCTTGAGTTCAAATCCTTGCCATCACACCCCGTTCAACACGTTGCTGTTAAAGGATGTTCCGTCTTGAAAAGGAAGCCGATTAGTATCCTTCCTAAATCCTAGGGTAAGTTTATTTTGAATAAGATATAACCAACTGATGATTAAGGAAGTTATATTTTTACATGTCGTATTTACCCAGGGATTTAGGCAGAATACGGTTTGATATTGATCCTGAATCATTACATGAGCAATGCCATAAGAACAGTGAAGCGTAGGTTGGGTAGAGCGAAGCGAAGCCCAACATAACCCCGCTCAACCATTCAAACCATTGCCATGGTTAATACAACGCCGTTTAAATCAATGGTGTATGTTATTCGTGTATTGTGTGTATGGGTTTCGTGGCATTTGTGGGTACGTGGCTTTGTTGGGTTTCGTGGTTGTGTTGTGTTGTGTTGGGTTTCGCTTCGCTCTACCCAACCTACGTGCTGATCATTAAGGAGGTTATATTTTTCCATGTCGTATTTAGGCAGGGTACCTTTTTTTTGCAACGCCGATGCTGGGCAAAAAGACAAGCTAGCGAAAGCGCGCAGTTTACGCTGAGGTAAATGAGCACTTTCAACGCAGAGGGCGGAAAAATCAGTGGGGGGAGTGAATGATTACATGATGGATGCTAACTTTGTGATGACCGACAACGGCGGCGTGATTGAAGTGCAGGGCACCGCCGAAGAGAAGCCGTTGCCGTGGGATAGTTTTATGGAACTCAAAATGCTGGCAGACCAAGGCATTCACCACTTGGCAGAGCTCCAGCGTTCAGCCATTGAATACGGCGTGGCAGCATCCTGATGAAGCTCGTCATTGCCAGTAACAATGCTAAAAAGCGACAGGAAATCGCGGCTATACTTAAGTCGCAAGGCTTTACCCTTGTGCCAGTAGATGAAACCATCGCCGTCGAAGTGGTGGAGGATGGTGACACCTTTGCTGCCAATGCGGAGAAAAAAGCCCGTGCTTTTGCCACGGCCAATGGTTGCGCTGCTGTGGCAGATGATTCAGGCTTATGCGTCGATGCCTTAGATGGCGCACCAGGCTTGTATTCAGCTCGCTTTGCGGGGGATCATGGTGATGATGCGGCAAATAATGCATTATTGCTGCAAAAGCTGCAGGGTGTATCGGATCGGCAAGCGCATTTTTGCTGCCATATTGCATTAATATTGGATGATGGAAGATTGGTCACTGCCGATGGGCAGGTCGCGGGAAAGATTCTTGATCAGATGGATGGAACAGAGGGTTTTGGTTACGATCCACTGTTTTATTGCGATGATTTAGACAAAACATTTGCCCGTGCTGATCATCGTGAAAAAGCCCGTGTATCCCATCGCGGACGGGCATTGCAACAATTACAACAGCAACTTAAAAGGGGCGTAAGCCATGACTGATATCGCAGCGCGCCTCACGGAGTTGGAAAATCGCTTCAGTTATCAAGAACACACTATCCAACAGCTCAATGAGGTGGTGATAGCGCAACAAAAGCAATTGGAACAACAGCAGCGTGCCTTGGATGGTATGCAGCAATTATTGGCGCAAGGTGAATCCAACATCCGACGAGCCGATGAAGAAGTTCCACCACCGCATTATTAACCTGAATTATTCACCATAGATTCAGCCTAGCACAGACGAAAGGAGCCCGCTTATGATGCAGGTGGATACGGTAAGTTTTGAATACCCAGGGTTACGCGCCTTGGATCGCGTCTCTTTGCATGTTCGCGCTGGACGTATTACGGCGTTGGTTGGACCTAATGGAGCGGGGAAAAGTACCTTGCTGCGGATTCTAGCTGTGTTGCAGCCGCCTTTATCAGGGCAGGTGACGATGGATGGCATGGATGTTTTTGCACAACCTCGCCAAGCGCATCGTCACATTGGATTTTTGCCTGATTTCTTTGGTTTGTACGATAGTTTAACCGTGCAGCAGTGCTTAACCTATTTTGCCTTGGCACATCATGTGGAACGTTCGGCGGTTGCTGCTGCGGTATTACAGGCAGCGCAATTATTAAAGCTGGAAGATCGACTCGATCAACCAGCGGCGAAGTTGTCGCGTGGTTTGCGGCAACGGCTGGCGATTGCTCAAGCCATTGTTCATCGCCCACGTTTGCTATTACTCGATGAGCCCGCTTCAGGGCTTGACCCTGAGGCACGGCATACACTGGCCGAAACCTTTTTGCAGCTGCGTAATGATGGCGTGACCCTGCTAGTCTCTTCTCATATCCTTAGCGAGTTGGAAGCCTATTGTGATGATATGATTATCTTGCGGCAAGGGCGTATTGTTGGGCATCAGCACGGTGATGAAGCAGCAGAAAAGGTTACCCTACGCATGCAACTGCTACCCTGTTCAGAAGCCGAGCAGCAGATGTATAGGGGGAAGATCTCAGCCATCAACGGTGTGCAAAACCTACGCCAAGACAAGGATCTCGCGTTGCTGTTTCAATTCGATGATGCCCCCCAAGCGCGCCAGCAGTTATTGCGTGAGCTGGTGTTGCGAGATATACCGCTAATATCATTCGACGACCACCGTTTTTCTTTGCAAGATGCCTATATGGCAACAGGAGATAGCACATGATGCCCGCATGGATTGCTGCTAAAAACCCCGAGTTCGCCCGCCATATCTGGTTGGAGATGAGTCCCCACCGCGTCATTGGTCTGCCGGTGGTGATTCTGCTGATTAGCTTGTTGAGTTGGTCGATGGATGATGAGTTAAGCGACCTGGCATCGCCAGCAATGGGCATGGCTGTGGTGTTATTACTCTGGGGAAGCCATCTAGCAGCGGAATCTGTACTCTCTGAAATACGTGAACAAACATGGCATGCCCAGCGTATGTCGGCACTGTCACCATGGCAATTGGTATGGGGGAAGTTGTTCGGCAGTACACTGTTCGCTTGGTACGGCACGACACTCTGTTTGTTGCTTTATCTATTTACCTCACCCACCGTGTGGTCGGAGCGTCTGCCAACAGCGTTATTTGTGATACTGGCAGGCTTGATGATGCAAGCTGCCACCATGTTATTGTGCCTATCATCGATGCCGCGCAACCTGAGTCAAGGGCGTGTGCAATCATTTTCCTATGTATTATTAATTACCTTGGTGTTCCTTCCGTGGCTATTTGGCGCGGTGGTAGACCTACAAGGTGATGTGGCATGGTATAGCTGGATGGTACCTAAAGTGCTATTTATGAATCTGAGCGTTGGCATACTCCTCGCATGGGCATGGGCAGGTTTGTACCGTTTAATGCGTCAGGAGTTACAAATGCGTCAGGGCTTTGCCGTATGGTTGGGTTTTGAACTATGTGTGATTCTGTACCTCAATAATTTTTTACTCCAGCAGTCATGGA
>JAUZQP010000151.1 GCA_030950965.1 Mariprofundaceae bacterium | reverse complement strand
CTGGGAATTAACCCGCAAAACTGCACTGCTCCGACCATGTTTATCATCGCTGATCTGTTAACCATGATTAGTGAGGAGCAACGGTTAAAGGGAGCAAAGCTGATTATTTCGTCCACACGCAGAATTTCTCCCGACGGACTGGATCCACGTATTAAAAGCCTGAATTATCTCAACCACATTTTGGCACGGATGGAATCAAATTATGCGGGGGCTGATGAGGCTTTACTACTCAATGCCCAGGGATGTTTGGCGGAAGGAACGGCTGATAATGTGTTTATCATACGAGACGGAACATTAGCCACACCACGGGTAACAGATGGTGCACTGGCAGGTATTACACGCGCTGTTGTCATGGAAATTGCAGCCACACGCGGCATCAAGGTAGAGGAAAAGTCTCTTGCACCCTATGATGTTTATACAGCAGATGAATGTTTCCTCACAGGCACAGGTGCCGAGTTGATTCCTGTTGCCAGCGTTGATGGGCGGTCTATGCGTTCATGTCCTGGCCCTATTTTCAATCAGATCAATCAACTCTTTCACGAGCTCGTTGAAAAAGCGTGTCAGCAGTCAGCCGCAAAAGAGCTGTGCGAGAAAAAACTTGACGCTTAAAGAGGTAATGCCAATGGTTCGCACATGAATTTAGTCCAGACAAGCCTTCGATTTAAAGATCGTGCAAGCTGTGTTGCCGTCGATATGCGACGTGCGCGCGGTATATTTGTCTGTGCGATAAAGAACATGAATCAGCTTATTCATTGTAATCATTCACTCCCCCCCTCCCCCACTGATTTTTCCACCCTCTGCGTTGAAAGTGCTCATTTACCCAAGCGTAAACTGCGCGCTTTCGCCTTGATGACGAAAAAACAGAGGGGGTGTGAATGATTACGTATGATCGATAAATCATACAGAGCCACTTGCAAAAATCGTGAGCGGCGATTTGCTTCCCCACCTCGGCTCATTTCCGAGTCAAAACGAGATCCATGGAACCACCATGCATCTCGTTCTTCCTCGAACATGAACGCGAAGTGGGATGGCAACTCATCCACCCAGATTTTTGCAAGTGCCTCTACAGCTTATTAATTTCAGAAAGATACCTATGCCTTGACAGGTCTCTTCACTACACCACAAGCCACCAACCATACGGCACAAAGGCTGGCACATAAATGAAGCACAGCACTGATGCCGTGCCACATGCCAAACGCTTGACGCTGTGGGTCATCAGTCGCTAAAGCATCCATCGGGCCGGCTACCGCTTTGAGTTCCACCATAATCGGTGTTAAAGCAAAGACGTTGGTCGCCACTAATGCCACCAAGATCAACAGCGGCAACCAGATGCGTTTGCGTCGTTCACCCAGCTGCCAATAAAAAGCCGCTGCCGCCGCACCCAAGACCAATAGACCTTGATTGCAGACCTTGAATACTGCGCCAGCCAACAAACCTGCCTGCGCGTGACTGCTTGCCTCAGCAAACAGCACGGGCGCAACAACATACCCTGCAACCACCAAGCAGCCGAGCATCAACGCAAGGGTCAAGCGTAAAGCGGCCCCCTGCAAACATGAAGCTCTGCTAGTGGTCACATCAGCCATAACGTACTTCAGTGATTTCATATTCACGGTCGCCACTTGGCGCGTGAACCGTCGCTACATCACCCTCTTCTTTGCCAATCAAAGCCCGGGAAATCGGTGAGGTAATCGAGATCTTACCCTGATTACTATCCGCCTCATCTTCACCCACAATGTAATAATTCACTTCGGCATCTTTGTCTAAATCAACCAAAGTGATGTGTGCGCCAAACACAATCGTATCGGACTCAATCGTTGTAGAATCAATTACTTGGGCTCGTGCCAACTTGTCTTCCAAGCTGGAAACACGGCTTTCATTCAAGCCTTGAGCTTCTTTGGCTGCGTGGTATTCAGCATTTTCGGAGAGGTCGCCATGCGCCCGCGCTTCTTCAATGGCAGCAACAATTTGATGCCTTTTCTCCGTCTTCAGCGTGGTCAATTCTTGACGCAGTGCTTCCGCACCTTCCCTTGTCATCGGTACACGTTGCATATTATCCCCTGTGGTATGATTGAATGCTCACCGCTGCGGTGACATCAGATTTCCCAGCAATGGCTTGAGCGGCAGCTAAAGCGCCAGCCAGTGTGGTAAAGTAAACGATAGCGCAACTCAACGTTGCCTGTCGAATGTTTTTGGAGTCGGCAACCGCACGCTGATCTGCCGTCGTGTTAATCACCAAGTTCACCTCGCGATTGAGCAAGCGGTCAACGATATGTGGGCGCAGGCCAGATGTCACTTTTTCCGTCTTGGTGCAGGGAATACCTGCCGCTTCAATCACGGTCAAAGTGCCTGATGTAGCAAGCAAATGAAAGCCTGCCTTTTGCAATAAACGCGCCACTTCCACCACTCCCGCCTTATCTTCATCACGAACAGAAATAAAGGCTGTCCCCGATGATGGCAGGCGTGAACTGGCACCCAATTGTGCCTTGGCAAAAGCAGCAGGAAAATCACGGGCAATGCCCATGACTTCGCCAGTCGATTTCATCTCGGGAGACAACAAAATATCCGCCCCTTGGAACTTCACAAAGGGAAATACTGCTTCTTTTACAGCATGGAAGGTGGTGGGTGGTGGAATGTCATCCATCAAACCGAGATCGTCCAAAGATGACCCAGCCATAATACGTGCCGCATGTTTTGCCAATGGTTGCCCCACCGCTTTAGAAACAAAAGGAACCGTGCGCGAAGCACGCGGATTCACTTCCAATACGTAAAGCACTTCACCCTGTAAGGCGAATTGAATATTCATCAGTCCACTCACGTTCAACGCCATACCCAAGGCGCGAGTTTGTCGTTTCACCTCTTCCACCACGGCAGGGCTGATCGAATGCGGTGGCAAACAACAGGCCGAATCGCCCGAATGCACACCAGCTTCTTCGATATGCTCCATAATCCCACCTATAATCACCCGCTGACCATCGCACAGTGCGTCCACATCCAGTTCAATCGCGCAGTTAAGGAAGCGATCCAACAACACGGGGTGATCGTTGGAAACCGACACTGCTTCACGCATATAGCGCAGCAAGCCCTCTTCACCATAGACGATTTGCATCGCCCGGCCGCCCAACACATAGGATGGACGCATCACCACGGGGTAGCCAATACCATCGGCAATCGCAACCGCTTCTTCCACCGAACGCGCCGTGCCATTTTCGGGCTGACGCAATTTCAAACGGTGTAATAACTGTTGGAAACGCTCGCGATCTTCTGCCAAGTCGATCATATCAGGGCTGGTTCCGATAATCGGCACGCCTGCTTGCTCCA
>JAUZQP010000150.1 GCA_030950965.1 Mariprofundaceae bacterium | reverse complement strand
AAGTAATATCGCTCATGGCGATGGGTGAAACACCTGTGATAAACACCCGCTCCAAGCCCATGCCTGAAGCCGCGCCTTTCACCGCCTTAAACACCGTGCGCACCACACCTTCGCCATGCAATAGGGTTTCGTAATGCGTATCGCTATCACCCATCATGACATCGTTGGCAAAGTTGTCGTATTCGTCGATGAGTAAATAGAGTTTTAACGAAGCATCATCCACCGCGGTTACCAATGATTCAAATGAGGCAATAGCGTTATGCTGGGTGATCGTCACAGGTATGCTCAGTTGTTGAGCATACTTATGAGCTACTTTGGCAATGCGTTCATTGATATGTTCATGCAAACGCTGCTCAATATCATCCGCGCCGCCAGTTACGCCGACCAGCGAAAAATCCCAGCGCATAATGAGATAATGGTTGTGTAGCGGTGTGGGATGCTTGCCAATCGCTAAAGCTCCAAACAAGGCATCGAACTGATCGGCTTTGGCAATATCGTAATAATTTTCCAGTGTCGATAGCCACAGCGATTTACCAAAACGGCGTGGGCGAAGGAAGATAATTTGGTCGCCCGCGTCTTCGATAGCAGGAATTAAATGGGTGCGATCAACATAAAACATATTGTTTACAATAATTCTTTGAAAGTCGGATGAGCCGTAAGCAAATTTCATAATCAGACCTCGCTGTGCATGTTGCGAACACTACCGCTTATCGTTATTTCTCGCTATTGCTTGGCATTCGGCAAGCAAAAAGGGAGCATTCGTCGCAACCCACGTCGTAAGGAGTGTTTTAGGTGAGTTCAATCTATCAAGCAGAATCTATTGAAGCAAAATGGCAACAGCGTTGGCAAGAAGATGGCATCGATGAAGCCCATGAATCAGCGGACGATGAGCGACCACGCTACTACTGCTTGGTGATGTTCCCCTACCCTTCGGGTCAGTTGCATATGGGGCATGTGCGCAACTATTGTCTTGGCGATGCGGTGGCGCGTTACAAGCGTATGCAGGGACATAATGTGCTGCATCCTATTGGTTGGGATGCGTTTGGTCTGCCTGCTGAAAATGCAGCGATTCAACATAAGCAACCACCGGCTGCGTGGACGGATAATAATATTGCTCAAATGCGTGGGCAACTCAAAGGCCTGGGCTTTTCTTATGATTGGTCGCGTGAAATTGCCACCTGTAAGCCCGATTATTACCGCTGGGAACAATGGATGTTTCTGCGCCTGATGGAAAAGGGCCTTGCCTATCGCGCCAAGGCGGAGGTGAACTGGTGTGAGCCTTGTCATACCGTGTTGGCGAATGAGCAGGTGGTAGATGGCTGTTGCTGGCGTTGTGATACATCCGTGATACGCCGTGAATTGTCCCAATGGTTTATCCGCATTACCGATTATGCCGAAGAACTGTTGCAAGATTTGGATCAACTCGATGGTTGGCCAGATCGCGTGCGTGATATGCAGCGTAACTGGATTGGGCGTTCCACGGGTGCAGAAGTGCGTTTTCCGCTGGCTGACAGTGACGGTTATATCGATATTTTCACCACTCGCCCCGACACCTTGATGGGGGTGACCTATATGGCTGTGGCAGCGGCACACCCTTTAGCGCGCCAAGCGGCGGAAAATAATCCTGCTTTAGCTGAATTTATTGAGGTCTGCTCCGATGTCTCGACCAAAGAAGCGGACATGGCACAGATGGAGAAAAAAGGGATGGCATTGGGTATTGATGCCATTCACCCCATGACTGGCGAGCGCGTCCCTGTGTGGGCAGCCAATTTTGTACTGATGAATTACGGCACAGGCGCGGTGATGAGTGTGCCAGCGCACGATGAGCGCGATTTTGATTTTGCGCAGGGTTATGGTCTGCCTATTAAGCAGGTTATTCAGCCTGCCGATGCCGAATGGGACATGAGTAACGGTGCCTTTACCGATGCGGGTCTGCTGATAAATTCAGGCGACTTCAATGGCTTAGGTTCGGATGAGGCAAAAACCGCCATCATCAACCATTTACAAGCGCATGATGCAGGCAGCGAGCGGGTGCAATACCGTTTGCGCGACTGGTTGGTTTCTCGGCAACGCTACTGGGGCGCGCCTATTCCTGTGATTCATTGCCCCGATTGTGGTGTTGTACCGGTGCCAGATGCCGATCTTCCCGTGGTGTTGCCCGAATATTTACAGCCTACAGGTGGCGCTTCACCCTTGGTTGATTGCGAAGCGTTTATGAATGTGGATTGTCCGCGTTGTGGTCAAGCGGCAAAGCGTGAGGCGGATACCTTTGATACCTTCATGGAATCTTCGTGGTACATGAACCGTTATACCTGCAATCAGCATCAAGATGCCATGTTGGACGCTGATGCGATGCGTCGCTGGGCTCCTGTGGATCAATACATCGGTGGTGTAGAACATGCGGTGCTGCATCTGTTGTATGCGCGTTTTTACCATAAATTGATGCGTGATGCAGGTTTGTTTAGCGAAGAAGATGGTGGTAAAGAGCCCTTCCGTCACTTGATGACACAAGGGATGGTGTTGCTTGACGGTGCAAAAATGAGTAAATCCAAAGGTAATACGGTCGATCCCCAGCTAATTATTGACCGTTATGGTGCGGATACGGCACGTTTGTTCACCCTGTTTGCCGCCCCACCGGAAAAAGATTTGGAATGGAACGATGCTGGCGTGGAAGGATCGTATCGCTTCCTTGGTCGCGTTTGGCGGTTGATGGCGCGTGGCGAAGATGGTGTTACAGGCAAGGACGATGCCGATGCCTGCCGTACCATGCGGCGCATCATTCACCAAAGTATTGCCCGTGTGACGCATGCCTTTGAGCATGGCTTTGCCTTTAATGTGGCGATTGCTGCGTTGATGGAGTTAAGCAATCATCTGCAATCATTCACCGCTACAGGCAAGCAAGGTCAGGCAGTCCTGCGTGAAGGGTTGGAAGCCTTGGTGTGTATGTTGGCTCCTTTTGTTCCGCATATTGCCTGTGAGTGTGGTCAGCGTATTGGTATGGAGACGATGGCAGTGCTCGCTCCGTGGCCAAGTGTTGATGCGCAAGCGTTAGAAGAGAGCGAAATTACTTTGGTGGTGCAGTTTAACGGTAAAAAACGCGGTGATGTGCGTGTTGCCAAGGATGCCGACCAAGATCAAGTGATGGCTAAAGTACATCAAGATGAAGAGCTCACGCGCTGGCTCGATGGTATGCAGATAGCTAAAATTATTTTGGTGGGCGGTCGTCTCATCAATAACGTGGTGCGTCCGCAAGGATTTGGCTGCGCCTACTACTCCCCTTGTTATTACTGACAGCGTGCGGTTACCACTTGGTGGGTCAAGGGGAAGGCGCAGGACTCATTCAAAAAAATGAAGTGATCTATGCACAAGCTGATAGCGCAGTAGCGCAAACCTTGCGTGATGATCTGGTAAAAGAGCTGGAGCGGCGCGGTTACAGCATCAGTGATGATAGTGCTATTACCGCTGTGTCCTTACATATTCGTCAAGCCAGTGAACAATTAAGCCCCTCGGCCTACGATGCTTCGGGGCTTGCAGTGCAATACCGCCTGACCCTGCGTGCCGATGCGGTGCTCTGGCGTGATGGTGCAGAGGTGTGGCGTGCTGATGCGGTTACGGTGCAAGGCGATGTGTTTGCTAGTGGTGGCCCAAGCGACATCGAAGCGCAACAATCAAGCGTATCGCAACAGCTACATAAAGCGTGGGTTCGCCGCGCTATGGCACAGTTACAATCAGGTTTTTAGCGCATATCGCGGACGGGAGCTTGGATGACGATGGCAGTGCCGTTGGCACGGATGAGGCGTAATTCGACGTTGTCACCCGCATGAAGTGGATGCTTTAAGCCCATGAGCATGAGGTGCTGCTTGCCTGGTGCGAGGGTGATGGTGTCGTGAGCGGCGAGGGTGATGGTGTCGAGTTTGACCATCCGCATGGTTCCCTTGCTCATATCCATGCTGTGTAGCTCAGTTTTTTTAGCGATGTTAGACGCAGCACCTGTTAAAGTGATCGCCGTATTGCTGTTATTGTGAATGGTAGCATAGGCTGCCGTGCTGTCTGCGACAGGGGGTGATAAACGCACCCATGCCTTATCTACTGTGATGTCTGCTGCTAATAGTGGCTGCGCATATAAACAAGCGGCAAGTAGTAATAAATATGTTTTTTTCATGGCGGTTGGTGTGAACTCCTTGTTGGGGCGGCTATGCTAGCGAGCTTGGTTGCTGGCGGTAGTGCGGCTAATGGTCGCAGATGGCCTGCTGTAATAATGCTTGGTAACGTGAGCGTAAGGTGTTCCAGCTAAGGTCTGAGAGATTGGGTGCGCGCTGTGTGGTGACTGCGCTGAGGTGGTCAGCTAGCGCGACAGCTTCGGCAGGGGCATCGTCAGGGTGGGATGCGTAACGACAATGGGCGGGGAATAACTCGCGATAAGCCAGTCTGTCGGGAACGACTGGAATGCAGCCACAAACGGTGGCTTCCAGTACCGCGATGCCTTGGAAGTCGTGTAGGGCGGATGAGACCACTACATCGCTATGGCGTAAAGTATTGAGGTAATCGCCATGCGCTTCAATTGGCCCCCAATGTAGGGCTTGTGTGGCGAAACGCGCTTGCATGGCATCAAACACGGGCGGCACTTGGCGAAAGCGTTGGCCCAACAGATGCAAGCGAAAGTCTAGACCACGTGCTTGTAGTAATTGCAGCGCCGCAAAGAAGCGTTCTGGAGCTTTGTCGTACTCCCAGCGGTGATTCCATACGATGCTGAGTGGGCGATTCAGATCGCGTTGCGGCGTTGTTTGGAACAATGCATCCGCCAAAGGAACGGGCAAGACGACGCTGTCGTTTAATTTTTAATCCAATAATGACGGTGGCGAGAAGTCAGGTAAGCGTTGTAACAGTGTGCGCACGCCAGA
>JAUZQP010000015.1 GCA_030950965.1 Mariprofundaceae bacterium | reverse complement strand
GAACACCCGCGCTTTGCCCAACTCAAAGCTGAAAATAGCGACCTGAAAAACAGGTTGAAACGCCTGAATCGTAAGCTCAAAGCGCAAGACGAAGCGGGTCAGGCGATGCGGTTGATGTTGGAGGATGTGCGCCAGTTACAGATGGAGCTAGGGGCAGCCAAGCAACATTGGGAGGCTACGTTTAATGCGATCAGCGACCCTGTTTTTTTGCACGATGCTAAAGGTCGCGTGGTGCATGCCAACCGTGCTTACGCGTTGATGGCTGAGATGCCGTTGCAACAAGTGATCGGCGCATGGTATTGGCGGTGCTTCCCTAAGCGTGATGCACCGTTGCCTGGTTGTTGTCTTGCAAATGCCGACGCTGATATGGATGGTGTGGTCATTGCTTTTAAAGATGCTGCCTCAAAACGTGATTTTTTATCACACAGTTATAACGTGGACGATGCGGTTGACCATCATCATTATGGCTTACATGTGATTCAAGATGTTACAGAACAACAGCAAAACCATCAGCAACTAGAGGCGCGGAGCAGCGAATTAAGGCAGGCTTTAGAGGGGAGTGTCCATGCCATTGCTACGGCGGTGGAAATGCGCGATCCTTATACGGCAGGACACCAGCGGCGCGTCGCCCAACTGGGCCGTGCTATCGCAAAAAAAATGGAACTGAACGATCATATAATCGAAGGGATTTACTTCGGTGGCATTATTCATGATATTGGTAAAATCCATCTGCCCGCAGAGATTTTGGCATGGCCAGGACGATTAAGTGCTTTGCAATACGCGCTGGTGCAAGAGCACCCTGATATTGGCTACCAGATTTTACGTGACATTCACTTCCCATGGCCGCTTGCGGAAATTGCTCATCAGCATCACGAGCGGCTGGATGGCACGGGCTACCCCCAAGGTTTGACACAAGATGATATTTGCCTTGAAGCGCAGGTGATTGCTGTGGCTGATGTGGTGGAATCCATGAGTTCCCATCGCCCTTATCGCCCTGGATTGGGCATGGATGCGGCATTGGGTGAGGTGCAGCGCGGTCAAGGTACAGCGTACAACGCTATGGTGGTCGATGCCTGCGTAGCGTTATTTCGCAGTGATGGCTTCGTGCTACCCCCTCCTTGAGCGTGATTTTAATTCGCGCTACGTCCACGCATTCAAATCGCGCAGACAATATGCCCCAGTCGTTCGCTTAAACGCATGTTCTCGGCGTAATCAATATCGACAATGAGCAGGCTGGGGCAGTCTTCGTTGAGGGCGGTGTTTAATGTGTCTGCCAGCGCGGTGCTGTGTTGCACATGATGCCCTTGCCAACCAAAGGCGGCTGCTAACATCATCCAATCAGGGTTGCCAAAGGATAAATCGGTGTGCGCACCAAATTGATTTTGCTGCTTCCATGCAATCAAACCGTAGGCGTGATCTTGCCATACCATGACCACGATGTTGCTATTGAGGCGACGCGCTGTTTCCATCTCTTGCACGTTCATCATAAAACCTGCATCGCCGCAGATGGCTAAAACATGGCGGTCAGGATGAACCATCGTGGCAGCAATCGCGCCCGGAAAGGCGAAGCCCATCGAGCAGAAACCGTTGGGAATCAAACAGGTGTTCGGTTCATTGCAGTGGTAGTGGCGGGCAATCCACATTTTATGCGCACCGACATCGGACAACACAATATCTCGTCGCCCCAAGACACGGCGCACGTCGGACAATACCTTCTGCGGACGAATCAGCGGTGTGGTGTCATCATCGTCATGGGCGTGTAATTCCGCTTGCATGGCGTGCCGTGTGGCTTGTTGTTGTGATAGGTCGCGCTGTAATGGACCTAAGCGTTCGATGTTGCGGTTGATCGTGGTCAAGGTATGCGCTAAATCGCCGACCAACTCCAGTTCAGGCTGGTAATAGGCATCAATTTCTGCCGCGTGGGTGTCGATATGAATGATGTGCTTATCGCCTTCGCCATGCCATAGGCGTGGGTGATATTCGACCATATCGTAACCGATAGTGATAACCAGATCCGCAGCATCAAGCGCGCATGTAACCACGTCTTTCGCCTGTAAGCCGATGGTGTATAGGCAATAATCAGCTTCGTGATCAACGCATCCCTTTGCCATGAAGGTGGAGATCACACCTATGCCAGTCACTTCGCAGAAGCGGCGCAACTCATCGCTGGCATGACGGCGAATGCACCCATTGCCCACCAAGATCACGGGACGTTTCGCCTGCCGCAATAGCTCAAAAGCGGTGTCGATCTGTTCCGCTGGCGCAACAGGCCAACGGTAACGGCGGACTTCCAGCGGTGTTGTCGAAACGCGCTGCTTGGCAATATCCTCAGGCAGCTCTAGGTGACACACCCCAGGCTTTTCACTGCGTGCTACACGCACGGCTTTGCGCACCATTTCTGGCACGGCATCAGCATGACGAATGCTGCTTGCCCACTTGGTCACGGGGGTGAACATCGCCACCACATCCATCACCTGATGCGATTCTTTGTGTAAGCGGTCGCTGCTGCCTTGCCCTGTAATCACCAGCATGGGCACGCGATCCATATTGGCATTGGCGACACCCGTAATTAAATTGGTTGCCCCAGGGCCTAATGTACCAAGGCAGACGGCGGGATTACCGGTTAAACGACCGTAGGCTTCTGCCATAAACGCTGCCCCTTGTTCATGCCGCGTTAGCACAAAGCGAATGCTTGTTGATGCCTTTAACGCCATCATAAAGTCGGCATTTTCTTCGCCTGGTACGCCAAAAATGGTATCAATGCC
>JAUZQP010000149.1 GCA_030950965.1 Mariprofundaceae bacterium | reverse complement strand
TGGCTTCCTGCCAACAAAGGTAATACGCGTAGGGCAGCGCGGCTAGAAACCCAGATGCGTTGCTCTTTGCTTAAATGGCGCAATAACTCAGGCATCTCTTTTTTGTTTAACGAATGTTCCATCATGGGAATAGCCTTGATCTACTGGATTTATGAATTATCGAGAGAGGAGCACGCTATTATTGGTCATGACTCCTATTTTTGCCACAAAAAAAACCACCGACGAATCGATGGTTTTGTAATGGTGGTACCGGAGGCCGGAGTCGAACCGGCACGGCCGTGAGGCCACTGGATTTTGAATCCAGCGTGTCTACCCATTTCACCACTCCGGCAGAGAGTCAATGTGATTGCTGGTAGCAAGCGGCGCGCACTTTATCGCTGGCAGTGCTGATTGGCAAGCTTTATTTCGCAGTCACAGCATGACGCGCTTCTGTAAACATTGGCTCTATCTGCTGCCCCCACCTATTCTGGTAGGATTCAAGCCATTGCCGCGCCAAAGAGGCATGGTTGTGAGTGATTTTCCACAGCGGTGCTAAGTAGATGGATTCGTCCTCACCAGCAGCATTGCATTGGTGCTGTCGTTGTAAGCCATCTTCAGCAAGCCGTAAGAGTATGCTGCTCCAGTGCTGCAAAGATTCGCCTGCCATCGTGGCATGTAAACCTTGGCTGACTACCGCCTCACGCATCGCTAACACATCACTATGTGACCATGCCTTCACCATCTGCCACGCGGCAGATTCGGCTTCTGCATCGTACAGCAAACCTTTGCACAACGCTGGTAAGGCGGTAATCATCTCATGAGGTCCAGCATCTGCACCGCGCATTTCGATGTATTGCTTGAGCCGAACATCGGGGAAGACGGTGGAGCTGTGTAAAGCCCAATCATCCAGCGTGGGCATCTGCCCTGGTAATGCTGGCAAATGACCCGCTATAAAATCACGAAAACTGGCTCCACTGCAATCGATGTATTGACCCTCACGAATAATGAAGTACATCGGTACATCCAGTAAATAATCGACCCAAGCGGAAAAGCCAAAATCATCCTCAAACACACAGGAGGGGATGCCAGTTCTGTTAGGATCTGTGTCCAACCAACAAGCGGCGCGAGTGGACAGATAGCCTGAAGGTTTACCTTCGCAAAAAGGGCTTGCTGCAAACAGGGCGGTGATGATGGGTTGCACACAGCAGGAAATGCGCATCTTCCTTGCCATATCTGCCTCAGATGAAAAATCGAGGTTGGCTTGCACGGTGGCAGTGCGTAACATCATATCCAGACCGCGACTGCCTACTTTAGGCATGTACTGCCCCATAACAGCGTACCGCGCTTTAGGCATCCACGGAATAGCTGCTTGCGGTGACAGTGGATGAAATGCCGTGGTTAAAAAGCCAATCCCCATGCTGTTTGCAATCTGCATGACTTGCTCTAAATGCTGGCGTGTCTCTTCATGGGTTTGGTGCATGTTTGATAATACCGCACCAGAAAGTTCCAGTTGTCCACCTGGCTCCAACGTAATGGATGCGCCACCAGCCCCTTGCAATGCAATGATGTTCTCGCCTTCATAAACAGGCTGCCAATGGGCATCTGCCAAGCGTTGCAGTAATACGCCAATGCCGCGTTCTCCTTCATAAGGTACAGGTTGTGACGTATTGAGGTCAAATGATATTTTTTCGTGTTCTGTACCGATGCCCCATTGTTCACGCGGTTTACAACCGACACTGAAAAATTCTTCCATCATCTGTCGTGTTAATGGGTTATGCGTCATGATTTACTCCCCAACGCCGAGCTTGTGGCTGTGTGATATGTAAGTGATCGAGCACGCGCTCTACCATGAAGTCGTACAGTTCGTCGATTACTTTCGGACGATGATAAAAACCTGGCATGGCTGGGATGATTGCCACCCCCATCTGTGCCAAATCCAACATGTGGCGCAAGTGAATGGCTGACAACGGTGTTTCCCTTGGCATGAGAATCAATTGCCCTTGCTCTTTGAGTATCACATCAGCAGCGCGTTCAATGAGGTTTTCTGACATGCCTTGGGCAATCCGTGCCAAGGTACCCATCGAGCAGGGAGCAACCACCATTTGGCGTATGCCTGACGAGCCCGATGCCGCAGGGGAAAACCAATCTTTCAAGTCATAGAGGCATAACTTAGATGGTGAGGTGAGCGATAACTTTTGGCTTAAGTATGCTGCTGCTTCGCCTGGATGTTGCGGTACATCTAAGTCACACTCTTGCAGCAGTACCACCCGCGCTGCTTCGGATAATAATAGATGAATAGCAACATCGGCAGCGTGGAGGCGTTGGATCAGTCGCAAGCCGTAAGCCGAACCCGAAGCGCCTGTAATGGCTAGCACGACTTCACGCTGTGCGGGCTGACTCATGAGGCTGACTGCCAAATGGTTGCACCGTTACTTTCTTGGTGGATACGCTCCATCATGGTGCGATGCGCTTGTTGATCCTCTTCCGGTACCGTCACAGCAGGACGACGCTGTTGCGGAGTGATGGATGTTGATGTGCTACGCCGCGCTACATTGGCGAAGGTAGAAGCGGGCTGTGCTTCAACATGTGCATCCAAGGAGAACTGCCGTCCACCCGTCATGGCGAGATATACTTCTGCCAACAATTCGGAATCAAGTAACGCGCCATGCAGTTCCCTATGTCCACGCTCAACCTGAAAGCGATCACATAGTGCATTGAGGTTGTTTCGCTGATGCGGGTACTTTTTCCGTGCGATCATCAAGGTGTCAATGACAGGCATATCAGCGATGCTAGGCAGGCCTGTATCGACCAATTCATGCATAATAAAACCCAAGTCAAAGGGTGCGTTATGTATGACCAGCGTTGAACCCTCAATAAATTGTAAAAAATCAGACGCAATGTCAGCAAACGATGGGCAGTCTTTCACCTTGGCATTATCAATCCCATGAATACGCACGACTTCTTGAGGGATGTCCCGCCCAGGGTTAATATATTGATGGAACACACGGTCAGGGTTTACTTGGCGGTGGCACACTTCAATGGCACCAATTTCCACCATGCGATCGCCATTGGCTGGCGACAAACCAGTGGTTTCCGTATCTAACATAATAAAACGCATGTTTCTACCTTTCTCATTGCAGTGTATGGAGCGCACTGTGCTTGAAGTGGCATCAAAAATCCACCGTCGTGAAAAATGCGATGTTCGTTATTATGGCTTACTTACGTTTTTTTTACTGCGGGTGAATGCTTGGTTTCTGCCCTCTAGGAGACTGTCCTAAAACAGCAGGATTTACTGCGGAAACCTGTCAAGATAGGGCATCTCCTCGCGACAATTCCTATTCTCGGACAGTCTCCTAAAGGTAAACTTCCTGCAAAGCTTGGCGAAGTTAAAGTTTTACGATTGTTGCATGGCTAATTGACATTAGCCCATGAAAAACGATCCTTGCATCACTATGACAGTGAGCATGAAAGATCCCCCCCACAACGCAGCAATTGAAGGGCGTTTACAGCGGCTGCGTATGTTGCGTGCTTGGTCGGCAGAAACTTTCTTTGCTTATCGTACTGATTTGTTGCAAGTGCAAGCTTTGTTGCAGCGTCATAGTAGCGATTTGTTGGTTGCCAGCCGCGCAGATTTGGTGATGGTGATGGGCTTGCTTCAGCATGAAAGAAAATTGAGCCCTCGCAGCATTCAACGTTGCCGTAGCGAACTTTCGGTGTGGTTTATTGCATTACAACATGAAGGCGTTCGTCAGGATCACCCCTTGCAGCATCTGCCACCATTACAACGAACACGCTTATTACCTCATACCATAGATGAACATGCTGTGGGGCGCTTGTTGGAGAGTCCTGACATCAGCTCGACCATAGGTTTAAGGGATCGTTGCATCTTGGAGCTCATGTACGCTACAGGCATGCGGGTTTCTGAATTGGTGGCACTGACGCTGTCGCAGCTAGATATGCAATCGCAAAT
>JAUZQP010000148.1 GCA_030950965.1 Mariprofundaceae bacterium | reverse complement strand
GCAGCTTCTTGGTTCATGATGTTGGTTTCCACTTCGTCATTGGCACGAATTAAGTCATTCACGCGTTGTTCAACGTGGTGTTTCTTCTCCTCGCTTAACGGTTGGAAGTGGCTGAAGTCAAAGCGTAAACGCTGATCGTTTACCCATGAGCCCGATTGCTTCACATGCTCGCCTAACACATCACGCAGTACTGCATGCAATAAATGGGTGGCCGTGTGATGATTGCTAATTTGAATGCGTCGTCCTTGTTGAACGGCTGCTTGCGCCAAGCTGTGCGCCTGTATGCAGCCCTCTTCGACCACGCCGATATGAGCAAATAAATCAGGTAGTAGCTTTTTACAGTCTTGCACACGGAAACGACCACTATCCGTCGTAATCATCCCTGAATCCCCCACCTGACCACCTGATTCAGCGTAGAAAGGTGTTTGATTCATAAAGATATGGGCGCGTGTGCCTTCGCTTATTTCATGCACCAGTGCGTCATCGATCAATAAGGCTGTAATGACACCATCAGCATCCAAGGTTTGGTAACCCAGGAACTCGGTAGGACCGTGTTCTTCACGCACATCGAACACCGCTTTACTTAGCGATTGATCGCCTGAACCACGCCATGCTGCACGGGCGCGTTGACGCTGTTCTTCCATACAGGTGTTAAAGCCTGCTTCATCTAAGCCAATATTGCGACCTTTGAGGATATCAGCGGTTAAATCCAGCGGAAAACCATACGTGTCGTACAAGGAGAACAGGGTTGCGCCGTCAATGATACCACCGTCACCTGCTGTTGACGCTGCTTGTTCAACCAAGCCCAAGCCTTTGTCCAAGGTGCGAATAAAGCGCTCTTCTTCGATTTGAATGACCTGTGTGATGTTACTCTGTTGCTCGACCAGTTCAGGGAAGTGAACACCCATTTCCATCACCAATGCAGGGACAAGGCGATAAATAAAGGCATGACGACTACCGAGCAATCGTCCATGGCGGCAAGCACGGCGTAAAATACGGCGCAACACAAAACCACGACCTTCATTCGATGGCAGCACACCATCCGCCAATAAAAAGCACACGGAACGCAGATGATCGGCCAGCACACGCAACGATGCATCCGAGCTATCCGATGCGCCCAAAGCGACACCTGTTTCGGTGGTTACGGCATGAATCAGCGATTGGAATAAATCAATGTCATAATTATTGTGTACGCCTTGCATGACAGCCGCAATACGTTCCAAGCCCATGCCTGTATCGACGGAGGGAGCGGGTAGGGGCGTGAGTTCGCCTTGCTCGTTGCGGTCGTACTGCATGAACACCAAGTTCCAAATTTCGATGAAACGGTCACCATCTTCTTCGGACGTACCTGGGGGACCACCTGCCACATCGGCACCGTGATCATAGAAAATTTCTGAACACGGGCCGCAAGGTCCTGTATCACCCATCGACCAAAAGTTATCTTTGGCACCAATACGTGCTACCGATGAAGGTGCAACACCGATCTCATTGAGCCAAATATTGGCCGCTTCATCGTCTTCTTCATAGACCGTAATAAATAAGCGTTCGGCAGGTAAAGCCAACTCCTTGGTTAAAAAATCCCATGCAAAACCAATGGCTTCGCGTTTGAAATAGTCACCAAAGGAGAAGTTCCCCAGCATTTCAAAAAATGTATGGTGTCGCGCCGTGTGCCCGACGTTCTCTAAATCATTATGTTTGCCACCAGCACGGACGCATTTTTGACTGGATACAGCGCGGCAATAGGCGCGTTTTTCTTGCCCTAAAAAGGTATGCTTAAACTGCACCATGCCCGCATTGGTAAACATCAGACTGGGATCACCGTGCGGAACCAAGGCACTCGAACTCACTGCCGTGTGCGCCTGCTGCTCAAAATAATCAATAAACTTTTGTCGAATCTCTGCTGCCTTCATATTACCCTCTATCTGCTGCTGACACATCATACTGTGTCTTCATCTTTGGCGCGCATTAAATGTAATACCAACGATGATTCAAAACCTTTATGACATAAAAAACGCGCTAAACGCGCCCACATTCGTTGATCCTGGTGGCGTAGACCTTCGGGATCACGCTTATTCAACCATGTTTTGCATGCTAACTTCGCATCATAATGTGCTAGGTTGTCTTGCAAAACATGTTGTAACATTTTTTCATCCACACCTTTTTGACGAGCGCGATGCGCTGCTAAAGTTGGCGTTTCACCACGGTGCAACCGCGAGCGGAGATAAGCTTCGGCGTAACGGCGTTCACTCATGTAATCATTTTGTGCCAAATAGTTCACCACCACCATTGCAACGGCTTGCTCATGACCTTTAATGATTAACTTTTGCAACATCTCCTGACGACAATACTCACGCCGTGCCAGCCACCGTATTGCTTGGGTACAAGCATCTTTTTCTGCTGTCGTCACCCTTTGTCGCTGGTACTGCCATCAACTTTATCATCAGGTGCCACACCTAAGACTTGACGCACTTGCAATTCCACTTGAGCCAGTAACTCAGGGTGCTCTCGCAAGTATTGAATAGCATTGTCTCGACCTTGACCAATGCGCTCACTTTCCACGGCATACCAGGCTCCGCTTTTTCGTACAAACCCATGATCAACACCCATATCTAGCACTTCACCAATATGGGAAATACCTTCACCATACATGATGGAAAACAGGGCGATACGAAAGGGTGGAGCCATTTTGTTTTTAACGACCTTGACTTTAGTCTCATTACCGAGGACTTCATCACCTTTTTTAATCGAACCAGTACGCCGCACATCCAAACGGAGCGAAGCATAAAACTTCAGCGCATTACCGCCCGTCGTGGTCTCGGGATTGCCAAACATCACCCCCAGCTTCATGCGAATCTGATTGATGAACATGACCGTGGTGCGGCTGCGCGAAATGGATGACGTTAACTTACGCAAAGCTTGTGACATCAAACGGGCTTGCAGCCCCATGTGTGCATCGCCCATATCGCCTTCCAATTCGGAACGTGGTGTCAGCGCGGCAACAGAATCAATGACGATAATATCAATCGCACTGGAGCGGGTTAGCATATCAACGATTTCCAACGCCTGTTCACCACAATCAGGTTGAGAAACCAATAGGTTATCCACATCCACACCCAGCTTGTCGGCATAACTGATGTCCAAAGCGTGTTCGGCATCGACAAAAGCAGCCGAACCACCCAAACGCTGGGCTTCTGCCACCGCATGCAATGCAAGTGTCGTTTTCCCTGATGATTCAGGCCCGAAAATTTCCACTACGCGACCACGAGGATAACCACCTACGCCCAATGCCGCATCCAAAGCCAAGGAGCCCGATGGAATCACATCGACTTTCACCTTGGCTTGATCACCCATGCGCATAATCGTGCCTTTACCATACTGGCGTTCAATTTGCGCCAGTGCAGTATCCAGTGCTTTGGCTTTTACATTGTTCTTGTCTGACACGCCAGCCTCCTTAGGTAACTCGCAATAAATAATCTACCAAAATCGCGCAGGTTTTTTATTCAGCATCAAGGCGCAAAAAGTAAAGCATAGCTCGCTATGTAAGCTTTTTTTGCAACGCCGATGCTGGGCAAAAAGACAAGCGAGCTTGGTAGATTATTTATTGCGCGTTGCCTTACTCTAAACCTTCGACTCTGACCTTAATTTCACCTTTGCCATTAAAACCCAATCGCTCAGCCGCTGCTGCGGAGACATCAATTAAACGATCTTCACGAAAAGGACCTCGGTCATTAATACGTAAAATAACGTTAGCACCAGTATCTATATTCGTTACTTTCACCTTAGAGTTGAAGGGTAGGGTGGTATGCGCGCCCGTGAGTGCATTCATGTCAAATTTCTCACCACTCGCCGTTGGACCACCGTGGAAACGTTTACCATACCATGACGCATTACCTGTTTGGTTATACCCTTTAGATGTAGCTAAAGGGTAATACCATTTACCTAAAACCTTATAAGCCTTATCAGCTTTCCCAGAACTCTTTTTGTTTGAGGTACTCTTAGATTTATTA
>JAUZQP010000147.1 GCA_030950965.1 Mariprofundaceae bacterium | reverse complement strand
ATTATTCATGAATCGTCGTGATGATTGCGTAGAACCTTTGTTTGCAACGGATGCCTTGTCGGGAGTAGCGTACCAATGGATACGCTCGACTGACAAGGTGTTCGTTGCGGATAAAGGGGCAAGCAAGGGCGCGACAGTATTTGTGAATAATTCAGGTTAGTACTAGGGGAATCAGTGTTTAGCCTGCTAGCAGGCTGTTCATGCGACGAACAAATCCAGCTGGATCTTTCGGTAATGCGCCTTCGGCTAATACCGCTTGATCGAACAGAATTTCCGCCCATGTTGCTATGGCGCTGTCATCATCCAGTTCAGCAATGCGTTTGACCAATGCGTGTTCTGGGTTGATTTCCAATACGGGTTTCAAGTCAGGCGTATCTTGTCCTGCGTTCTTGAGAATGCGCTCCATATTGGTGCTCATGTCCATGTCATCGGAGATCAAACAGGCAGGGGATTCGGTCAAACGATGGGTGATGCGCACCTGTTTTACCTTGGATTCCAACGCCGCAGCAAGCTTTTGAGCTACGGGTTCAGCGGCTTTATCTTGCTCCGCATGGGCAGCTTCTTCCGCTTCGTCTTTGTCGCCGATATTAGATAAATCCAACTCACCCTTGGTGATTGATTGCAATGATTTGCCATCGAATTCAAACAAGTGAGAAACCAACCATTCATCAATGCGGTCGTGCAACATCAATACTTCCACGCCTTTTTTGCGGAAGATCTCCAGATGAGGACTATGCTTAGCAGCAGCCAATGATTCTGCTGTGATGTAATAGACCTTATCCTGACCTTCAGGCATACGGCTGATGTAATCGGCTAAAGAAACGGTTTGGTCATCGGTCGCAGCATCGCCACCCGCAGAAGCAAAGCGCAACAAGCCCGCAATGCGCTCTTTGTTGCTAAAGTCTTCGATTACGCCTTCTTTGATGCAATTACCAAACTGCGTCCAGAACTCGTTGTACTCATCGCCCTCTTTCTTCGCTAACTCTTCAAACATCGCCAAAATGCGTTTGGTTGCGCCTTTCTTCATCGCCTCCATAGCTGGGCTGTGTTGCAGGATTTCACGCGATACATTCAATGGCAAATCGTTGGTGTCCATCACACCGCGCATGAAACGCAGGTATTTGGGTAACAAATCGTCGGTTGCTTCCATGATGAATACGCGGCGAACATACAGTTTTACGCCATGTTTACTTTCTGCTTGCCACAAATCAAACGGCGCACGCTTAGGCAAATAGAGCATTAAAGTGTATTCAAACTTACCCTCTAAACGCTGGTGAATCCACTCCATTGGCCCTTCAAAGTCATGCGCAACGTGCTTGTAAAAGTTAATATAATCTTCGTCGCTGAGTTCGGATTTTGGGCGCGTCCACAAAGCAGAAGCTTGGTTGACGGTTTCAATCGTTTCAACGGTAGCAGCTTCTTCGCCCTCTTCGCCTGTTTCAGCGGGGGTGGATGAAGTCATGCGAATAGGGAAGGGGATGTGATCGGCATATTTATTTACAATACCGCGCAAACGATAGCCTTCTAAAAACTCCTCTGCATCTTCGCGCAGGTGCAAGGTGATTTGGGTACCACGGGCAGCACGTTCGATGGTTTCTATCGTGTAATTGCCATCACCCGCAGATTCCCAGCGTACGCCATGTTCTACTTCGAGCCCTGCACGGCGTGTTTCCAAGGTGACGCGATCTGCTACCAAAAATGAAGAGTAGAAACCGACACCAAACTGACCAATCAGATGCGCATCGTTTTTGTTATCGCCTGTTAATTTATCAAAAAACTGACGGGTGCCTGAGCTGGCAATAGTGCCGATATTCGCCACTACTTCATCGTGATTCATGCCAATGCCGTTGTCACGAATGATGACTGTGCGATCCTCTTCGTTCACTTCAAGGTAGACGTGAAGATCGGAATCACCTTCAAACAAGGCATCATCGGTGGTTGCTTCAAAGCGCAGTTTATCTGCAGCATCCGAAGCGTTGGAAATCAGTTCCCGCAGGAAAATTTCCTTATTGGAATACAGCGAGTGAATCATCAGATCCAATAACTGGGTGACCTCAGTTTCAAACTTACGTGTTTCTTTATGCGTTGTATCGCTCATGCGCACTCCTTGATGGTTATTTTATGGAATATTAAATGAGGCAGTAAGGCCTACAGGAAATCTCTTATTTGCGCTGTTTTAAGGCGTTGACGCGGTCTTCGATGGCAGGGTGGGTGGCGAATAAGCCAGAGATCTTTCCTTGTGCGCCATAGATTTTCATCGTTGCCAAGGCATCTTTTTCGTCCACTTCTTCTTGTGGCACAGCTTGTTGCGATAAATATTCAATTTTACGCAAGGCTTTAATCATGCCTTCTGCGCCCAGTGCATCAGCAGCATAGGCATCGGCGCGGAACTCGCGTTTGCGCGAGAACCAACACACCACAATGGAGGCAAGCATAGAAAACAGGATTTGCAAAATAATATCGACAACAAAATATACAATCATATTCATGCCGCCTTCGCCCTCTTCATCGTTGCTGGACGCGACAGAGGCAACTAGGCGGGCAATCATTGATGCAAGGAAGTAAACAAAGGTATTCAGTAAGCCCTGTAGTAAGGTCGTTGCCAGCATGTCGCCATTGGCAATATGACCGACTTCGTGTGCCAATACTGCTTTGAGTTCATCATCAGCTAAATTCATTGCCAAGCCTGACGACACTGCGACCATGGCATTGTTGCGCGTAGGGCCAGTAGCAAACGCATTAGGTACATCATCCCAATAGACCCACACTTCGGGCATCTTGATGCCTTCACGTTCGGCGAGTTCTTGGACGGTGTTATACACCAAAGATTCTTTTGCTGTTTGTGGGTCAGTCACCTGCTGCATGTTCATGCTACGTTTGACCATAAATTTGGACATAAACAGCGAAATAAACGCGCCACCAAAACCAAATACCATTGCCCAAGCAAACTGGCTACTTGCCACGCTGCCACGCAAATCGATGCCAATCATGGGCAATACAAAGTAAATCAGGACGTTGCCCGTGATCGCTAGGGTGAGAAATATCAGTAGATTGGTAATAATCAACAAGGCGATGCCTTTAAAAGAACGCATGAAAACCTCCGCGTAAAATAGAATCAGGCAAAGCCATCATCATAGCTGACTGCCATATGGGGGTCGTTACATGAAAATTCAAGGTGTGGTGCATTTAGCCTGAGTTATTCGGGCTAGGAGGCTGTCTGAGAATAGAGATCGTAGCGAGGGATTCCCATTTTGAGTCAGATTTTCTGCCCACTTGAGGCGAATAGCAGGGTATATTTAACGAAAGTGGGTAGGAAATGTGGCCACAATGGGGATTCCGCAGTAGGTTCTTCTATTGTCAGACAGCCTCCTAGCAGTCACAGGCAAGCCGAATCAAGCAGCTTGCCTGTGTTACGATTTGAGCTTAACCTGAATAATTCAGGTTAGTTCAGATCCTCTGGTTTTTTCGCGAGCGTCTTACGACCAGAGAACATGGCAGAAACCAATCCACCACCTTCGGTTATTTCAGCACGAACTACTGCAATGATATGCAGCAGGATAATGGCCAATAGTGTGTAGGCTACATAAATATGAATGTCGCCGAATGGTCCCTTGAAGGCTTTGAGCTCTTGGTATGCCTCTGGATTTGTACCTGTTTTGTCGTAAGGCTTGATGCTGGCTGGGTCAACGCCTTCTGCTGCAATGTGTGCTGCAAAGCTTGCGCCCAATGGTGGGTAATAAATATCGGTTCCTGCGCGAACCAAACCTGTTATAGCCAAGGTGATCAGTATCAACATCATCAGCGTAACAGCCAAACGTCCCAGTGGATTATGACCTAAAAACTGTTGCGGTTCACCACTTTTGATGCTCGCGATATAAGAAGAAAGCACAGCAGGAAATGATTTTCCCGGAAGAATATTGCTCCAGCGAGCATACTGATTGCCGATAAATCCCCATAGCAAACGGATACTTAAATTGATGGCAAAAACATAACCGATCCAGACGTGGATCTCTTTAATTGCAATTTTTGCCTCAAGCCCTGTAATGCCAAGGTCCTTTTTGAAATACATTAAGGTACCAACCAGCAACAGTAATATAACGGTGGTGAAATTAACCCAATGGAATATGCGTGTTGGTGCATCCCATACCTTGTATTGCTGTAACATCTTCTCTGTCATGATTATTCCTTTTAAATAGTGGATGGGTGGGTGGCAAAACTGCGAGGCAATGAACGAATCAATTACAGCTGCTTAGCCGCAAACCTGCCAATATTGACACTTAATGTGAACATAGGATGAACTGTTGCTAGTAGAAGCTATGTTGGATTGTGAAAGTTGCGCATCAGCATACTCTTAGTTACGTTGTGCTCGGTCGGAGGTGATATGAGAGTAGCAATTGTTGGTGGCGGTATTAACGGGTGCTTGACGGCCATGTTCTTGAAGCAGCGTGGGGCTGAGCCTGTGATTTTAGAACGCGGACGC
>JAUZQP010000146.1 GCA_030950965.1 Mariprofundaceae bacterium | reverse complement strand
TATGAATGGTTAGAGTTTTCTTCTTATAATTCGTTCGCAGACCTCAAGGAAAACCTATATTATATCTTAGCAAATATTGGAAATAAGTATCGAATCGAATTCACGTAAATTTTGTTAAAAGACTTATGGTCAGCTACTTATAGCGAATCACACTGATGATGAAGATGGCTTCGAGGTGAGGGAGTGATGACTTTTAGTCGAGCAGCCCCGTCTTTAGACGGCTGGCTTAGAGTCGGATTTAGCCGAAAAAGCACTTTCAGTGCGTGAAACCAAGCCACCTATTTCAGTAGGTGGTAACATTGACTTAACAAGGTTTTCTCCAGAATGTTCAACTTCTATCGATAAAGAAAGCTGTTCGATATTATTTATTGCAGATGTTGGACGAAGCCGCGATCTCGGAGGAAACATTCAGCCGTCACCAAGCCTAAATTATTCACAAATACTGTCGCGCCCTTGCTTGCCCCTTTGTCCACAGCCCTTACTTCTCATCCAAGCCTAATGCATCCCATTTTTCATCGATGCGCTGTTTGACTTCTTCGCTCATGCTGATGGGGGTACCCCATTCGCGGTTGGTTTCGCCTGTCCATTTGTTGGTGGCATCAATGCCAACTTTGGAACCTAGCCCTGCTACAGGTGAAGCAAAGTCGAGGTAATCAATTGGCGTGTGTTCTACCATCGTAAAATCACGTACTGGGTCGCTGCGGGTGGAGATCGCCCAAATAACCTCCTTCCAATCGCGGCAATCAATGTCTCTATCCACCACGATGATAAACTTGGTGTACATGAATTGGCGCAAAAATGACCAGATGCCGAACATCACACGCTTGGCATGCCCTGCATAGCCTTTGTCGATGGAGACAATCGCCACACGGTAGGAGCAACCTTCCATAGGCAGGTGAAAATCAACGATTTCAGGGAACTGCTTTTTGAGGATCGGCACAAAAATTTCGTTAAACGCCAAGCCTAGAACGGCAGGTTCATCGGGGGGTTTGCCTGTGTGGGTGGAATGGTAAATCGCATGGTCGCGCATTGACATGGTTTCCACCGTGAACACAGGGAACTGTTCGACTTCGTTGTAATACCCCGTATGGTCGCCGAATGGCCCTTCGGCCGCGTAATCGTCAAAGGATATATAACCTTCAAGCACCATTTCGGCACTCGCAGGCACTTGTAGTGGCACGGTGATACAATCTGCTAACACGGTTTTTTCGCCGCGCAATAAACCTGCGAATTGGTATTCGGACAGGGTATCAGGAATCGGCGTAACAGCGGCAAGAATAGTGGCTGGGTCTGCACCAATCACCACTGCGCAAGGGAAGCGGTCTGCGCCTTGTTGCTTGGCTTGTTGATGGTCTTGCGCGCCACCACGGTGTTTCAGCCAGCGCATAATGAGGCGATTCTTATCGAGCTTTTGCTGGCGATAAATACCGAGGTTTTGCCGTTCCTGATTCGGACCACGGGTGACCACCAAGCCCCAAGTCAGCAACGGTGCAGCATCGCCTGGCCAACAGGTTTGAATCGGCAAACGGTTGAGATCTACCGCTTCGCCATGCCAAACATGGGCGCGCCAAGCAGGTTTTTTCTCTATCTTGGGCTGCATATTCATCACTTGTTTGAGCAGCGGTAGCTTTTGCCAAGCGTCGCGGAAGCCTTTGGGAGGTTCGGGCTCTTTCAGATAGGCGAGCAATTCGCCAACATCGCGCAGTTCATCGGCCGATGTGCGTCCCATGCCGAGGGCAATACGTTCTGCCGTGCCAAATAGATTACATAGTACAGGGTGCGCCGATAAAGAACCATCACCTTGACGCACGCGCTCGAACAGCAGTGCGGGGCCAGCTTGACGCAATACACGATCGGAGATTTCCGTCAGTTCCAGCTCAGCATTGACTTCGCACTTGATGCGCTTGAGTAGACCGCGTTTTTCCAGATCGACAATAAAAGCGCGTAGATCTTTGGCTGCCATCAGTGAATGCTCGCGCTAAACAGGGCACTCACGCCAGTCAGTTCAAAGGCATTGATGACGCAGTCTGGAACGTCGTGCAATGCTAAAGGTTGTTGCTGCTCTCTAGCTAAGCGCAAGCCTTCGACTAAGGTGGCAACACCTGCGCTGTCCAAGGCGGTCACATCTTTAAGGTTGAGTGTGAATGATCGCGTGCTTTTATCACGCAATGCTTTGAGTAAGATCGGGGCAGTGTGTACATTGACTGTTCCACGCAGTGTCAAAATCTGATCTTCTCGGTTGACTTGAAGCGTCATACATTCCCCTTAATGCGCATGGCCTTTTGGCCCCCTGTGCGATGAAACACCGTTGCACGGGGGGGGCAAAAAGCCATGCGTGTTTATTGTTCGGATTACATGTTCTATGTTAAATATTTCTTATAAATACCACAGCAGCGAAGCCATGGCGGCGATTGCGATGGGCATATTCCACCATTGTGGCAAGACAATACGCACCAGAGATCCCAATGCCGCAGCGGCGATGGTACTGGGGAATATAATCAGCCAGTCCACGCCATGGTAGGCGTGAATACTCCATGCGCACAATATGGCGGCTGATAATACCAAAGCCAAGTGACCTACCAAGGTATGTCCTGGGTGTAAGCGTGTGGGCATAGCAACCCAACGCAAGCGGTCAGCGATGCGCGCCAAGGGAAATGCTAGTGATGCAACCAGTGCCAACCCTAAGCCAAATTCTGGCATATCTTGCTCAAACAAAATGACAGCCACGAACAACGCCAAGTTCAAGCTCAATGCTGGCAAGGGTAAGCCTGCCATGACAGGCGAAGCCCCTGACCATGCACTGCGTAAATGGCGCCAGAATGGTGTTCTGACCAGCGCGGTTGCCAGCACTAAACAGATCATCAGCAGCAAGCCTACCCAAATCCATGCCACGCTATGGTAGACAGGCCATAAAAAAATCCACAGCGAAAACATGGGCTGAATACCCTGCCAGATATCGGGTGGAGAGAATCGTTTTCGTAACAAAAAAACACTCACGAAAGCCAGTTGAAATAGACCGATAACCAAGAACAAGGTGATGAAATAATCAGCTTCCAGACGGATACCCTCGAACCTGAATCATGTGCAAATCACTATGATCATTCTTATTTAAGATTTTTACGCAAGATTGGCCATACTTGATCGTGAAAATAGCCATCCATTTTTGCAACTTTGCCATCTGTTACAGGGATTTTTCCATCATCGTGTACAATGTTTGCCTTGATGTGCCCTGCTGAATTGGTAATCCATTCAACATCGGTATAGTAGACTTTATTGAGAATTTTCCCCTTCCAAGAGAGACGCATGCTTAACACTAAATTTTTTCCCCTATCGCGAGCAGACCAATCGCTAACACCTTGATAATTGCTCATGGGGTGAACAAATTTCAGTGCCTTTTCACCGATAGCATTAACAGCTGGTTGATTGGCGAACATGTTTTGTAAAGCAGCTTTAGCAGCTAAAG